>CAMKRB010000004.1 GCA_946415045.1 uncultured Myxococcales bacterium | reverse complement strand
CTCCCCCGGACGCAAGGGGGCCCGAGATGAGCACCGTCCAGTGAACGGTGCGAATCGAGAGGCCAGTGAGCAAATCAAATGCGCAAGTCGAAGCGCCATGCGCGAGAGACGAAGCGGATTTGATATTGCGAACTGTGGACAGTAGGGGGCGTGCGCGGTGGCACGCCCCCTAACCGCGTGCGGCGCGTAGCCGCGAAAAATATGTGCTTACGGCGCAAGCCGTCAAAAAAAAGCTGGATAAGTATAATTAATCTGCGCTCTCGTCTTCGTCGTCATCACTCGGGACGAATTCGAGAATATCCCCCGGCTGACAATCCAGTATTTTACAGATCTTGTTTAATGTCGAAAACCGAATCGCTTTTGCTTTTTGATTTTTTAGGATCGACAGGTTTGCCGCAGTAATGCCGATTTTTTCAGCCAGATCACCAGCGCCAATCTTTCGCTTTGCCATCATGACATCCAGATTTACAACGATCGCCATACGCTGCACCTATACCGTCAAATCGAGTTCTTCTTTCATTGCGATCGCCTGTTCAAAGATATTTTTGACGACCCTCACGATGAGCCCCACGAAACCTGCAGATGCAACAATGGTGAGCAAAACCCTGAGCCAGATCACGCCAACCAGGCAGATCGCTGCCGCGATGAACAAACACCAGCTGCACCGACGGAGATATTGGACGTTTTCCGGAATGAAGACTTTGCCCGATGCAATATTCACGAGGAGACGATGGAGGCTGTACAGTACGTAATACGCCGGGAAACTGCAGGTATAGAGACAAATGATGAAGCAGAGGCAGTCATCGAATGACATCCTGTGGCGCAGAATTGCTGCGCCCTCAAGCCGCATGCCTATCCACCAGCCGGTGATATCCAGCACAATTAACAGCAGCGTAAAGAAATATACAATTACCCGGCTGATGATGATGCTTTGTTTTGCTGTGACAATTTTTTTCATACTTTGAGCCATGTTTAGAAATAACAGAGTGGGACAAACGTCGCGGCAGAAAACCAAATCCATTTACTGAAATGCGATTTGTTGTCATAAATCGCGATAATCGAGAGAATACACCCGCAAGTGAGTACGAGAACAGCCCAAAAACTCAATAGTCTGTTCGTGGTGAATCCAAATCGCTCGATATATAGAATAAGCTTGCTCGCCGCTGTGATTGCCAGAAGGATATTTTCGATGAGCAGCATCATCGTCATCGTGCGAAGCACACCGTTCTTGCGCATTTGCACTTTGCTCAGTATTGAATTCGCTGCAATCAGGCCAAAGTTGATGGTCGTTACGATGCAAAGCTCAAAAAATCCGCTTCTTGCGTACTCTGCTGCTGTCAGATCACCAGGGATTTCTGCGAGGAATGCGCCGATTAGGTGTGATCCCTGAACACCAAAAAATAGAAGATAGACCGATATAAAAATGCCATAGATGATTGCGCTGCTTGCGATGGGAAGAATTCTGAACGATTCCAGAGCATTTCGAATCTTTTCGCCCGAAAAGACGGGGTTTTCCCAGACAACACAGCTAGACATCAGGCTGAAGACAAAGCCGCTGACAAAGACGCCATAAATGAATCGAATGAGCGTTTCGGTGTCGAATTCAAAACTGGCCAGGATGCTGCCGATGAGGTTGCCGAATGTATTATCGGCTTTCCCAAGCAGGTGTATGACAATGGCGAGTACGGGCAAGGTGAGGAGAATGGAAACCAGCGTTAGGGTGACATTGCGCAGATTCAGGGCGGATGATTTGGGGGCTTTAAATCCGTAAACGATGCGGCGGATGCGGTTGGGGATTCCGCGCAGCGGCGCAATCACTGTGCCTGTGAGAACATCCAGGATAAACATCGATCCCGTTTTTTTGTCGATGAGTCTGCCGCTGCGGCACAGAATCCAGTAAATCGCGATGCCATGAAGGGCGAGATAATTCCAGCCGTCCAACATGGGGCTGACCGGCCATATATCGTCTTTGCCATCCACATACGTTCCATGCGGTATGTCCATGCCTATGGCAATGGCGATGGCACATGCCATCCAGAACCAGCTTTCTTTTCCCACGCGTGGGATACTTTTCATCGCCATTTCGGCCCAGAAAAAGAAAATGACTGTGAACAGCGTGATCATCCCATGGTCCGGCATCCAGTCGTATTTGGCAACCATGCAGGTTGTCCATAAAAAACCGACGATATAGCTGACGATGGTTGCCCAGAGTGGGATGAGACTCAGCCGCTGTTTCACATCTATTGCCGGGATTGGATTGGTTTCCTGGTTCGCATCTGTTGGATTGGTCATTGGAGCGTCCATATTTCCCTCCGATTGGTCGAATGTGAGGTTGCCGGAACCATGCGCATCGGTGTTCCCATAGACGCTATATAGAGCGTTTGAGTTTGAACGTCAATAAAAAATTATCGAAAAACGATAAATTATAAATGTAAAACAGGAACCCTCTGTCTACACTGGGAACAAACCAAGTCATCAAGGTGCAGAGCCCCAGAAAAGTAAATGCGGAGCCAATAAAAAAGGCCGGCTGTATTGGCAACGCCAATAAGCCGGCCCGTGCGTGGCGTATTGGCGCGCAGCGCCAATAGCCATGCTCCTAAAGAGAGATGATTATGAATTTTCGCGGCGACGTCTTGCGAAGGCACCGATTCCAAGCACGCCCAGAATCAATGGCCATGGTGAGTGGCTTGAGGAGAGCGGTGTGGATGAACAGTCGTCAGCTACACTCTTGGCGACAGGTGCATTCGGATTGGCCAGGGGGTTGTTGGCGCATGCGGCGTCGTTGCTGCACGCGGGATCGTAGCAATCGATCAGGTTGTTGCCGTCGTCGTCGAGGTTATTGTCGCAGATTTCGACGGGGGCGGCACTTTCTGTGCAAGCGCTGTAATCGACCGTGCAGTTGAGGGCACAACTCACGTTTCCGCTTGTATATTTGCCGTCCCAATCTGCGCAGGCGGTTTTGTTATCGGCGAAATCGTTCAAATCGCATGGTTCACCGGCGTCCAGAATGCCGTTGCCGCAAAGTTCGACCGGCGTTTCGCTGCAAGCGGCGAAATTGACAGTGCAATCGTTGTTGCAGCTGACGTTTCCGCTTGTATATTTGCTGTCCCAATCGGTGCAAGCGGTTTTGTTATCGGCGAAAGCGTTCTGATCGCATGGTTCATTGTCGTCCAGAGTGCCGTTGCCGCAAAGTTCAAACGGCGCTTCACTGCAAGCGCTGTAATCGACCGTGCAGTTGGGGTTGCATGAGACGTTTCCGCTTGTATATTTGCCATCCCAATCTGCGCAAGCGGTTTTGTTGTCGGCGAAAGCGTTGAGATCGCATGGCTCACCGGCGTCCAGAATGCCATTGCCGCATTGTTCGACCGGTGCTTCACTGCAAGCTGCGAAATTGACGGTGCAATCGCTGTTGCAGCTGACGTTTCCGCTTGTATATTTGCTGTCCCAATTGGCGCACGAGGTTTTGTTGTCGGCATATAATGATTTGTCGCATTGTTCATCGCCATCCAGTTTGCCATTGCCGCAAAGCGTTTCTGCAGTGCAGCCCGAGGTGATGATGGATTTGCAATCGGTTGAGCAGGCGAGCGTGCCGGTAGAACCCGTGCCTACGACTTTGGCGCAGGAGTTGGCGCTTGTGGGGAATTTGTCGCCGCTGTCGCTGTGGTCACAGGCTTCACCTTTGCTTATATTAACGGTTCCGTTGCCGCACAGCGGGACACATGCCGTTGTATCATATTCGCATGTATCGGTGCATTTAACGGTGCCTTTGTCGTAGAGATCGGGGAACAGCTTGTTGCATGCTTTGGTATTATCTGGGAACTTGTTGCCGTCGCACAGTTCACCATCGTCGAGTTTTCCGTCGCCGCACGAAGGCGGTTCCGGTGCTAACTCGCACAGATTGTAGTTAATCGTGCAATTCGCGTTGCATGTGACTTCGCCCCTGATGTAGCTCGAATTGTAATCGGCGCATGATACGGAATCGATGGGGAATGCCGAACTGTCGCATTCTTCACCGGTTTCGATAACGCCATTGCCGCATTCGGGTGGGATAGTGCATTCCGAGGTATCGATCGTCAGGCAGTTTTCGGCGCATTTTAAGGTTCCGGTTGAGCCGGGCCCCACAACTTTTGCGCAGGTATTGGAACTCGTCAGGAATTTGTCGCCGCTGTCGCTGTGATCGCAGACCTCGCCTTTGGACGTATTGACTGTGCCATCACCGCAAAGTTTGACGCAAGCCGATGCATCGTAGGTGCATGTATCCGTGCAGCCCATCTGACCTGAGGAATACAGGTCGGGATACAGGGTTTTGCATGCGCTTCGGTTATCGTGGAACTTTGAGCCGTCGCATACCTCGTCGCCATTCACGATGCCATCGCCGCAAACCGGTGTGCTGTCGACGCAATTGTCATAATTGATGGTGCAGTCTGCGTTGCACGAGACATTGCCCGAAGCATAATTGGAATCCCACTGGACGCACGAAGTCTTGTTTCCGGCAAACTTCGTCAGGTCGCACGATTCGTCTGCGTCTACGATGCCATTGCCGCAATAATTGGCTTGGATGCAGTTGCTGTAGTTGATGGTGCAATCGGCGTTGCAGGAAACATTGCCCGCTGAATACTGCGTGGCATCCCACTGCACGCATGTGGTTTTGTTGTCTGCGAATTTGGTGGAGTCGCACATTTCGCCGGAATTCAGCACGCCATTGCCGCAGTTCAGGCAGGCGGGATCGGCATCATCGGTATAGCCGTTGCCATCATCATCCAGTCCGTTGCCGCAGATTTCCTTATATTGCGAGGCAACTTCGGGAGCGATGCCGATGATCCAGTCGTAATAATCCTGCACCGAGGTGGCGATATTGTACCCGCGGCACTGCGCATCGCCGTTGCTTGTAACGCCGACGACGTAACGTTTTCCGCCAACTGTATAGAAGGTCGGGCCGCCTGAATCGCCCTGGCACTGACCGCCCTCTGTAATCTCAGCATAAATCGTCTTGTATGGAATGGTGACGGATACTGTTTCATTGGCGTAGCCATAATAACTGCATCTCATGGGTTCCGGATGGCAGCCCTCATAATGGAGTGTTCCGACATAACAGCCACTGCTTGAATCGGAAGAATTAAAGATGCCGCAATAGGCTTTTGTGGGGAGCGAGATGGTATTTTTGACGCCGCTTCCGCCAGTCTCGTTGAATCCGAAACCGCTGCTTTCCATCATGGCCGGCAAATCCCGTGACGTAAACGCCAGCCATTTGGGAAGCGGAAATACGGGCTCTGCAATGCGCGAATCCATTGGAGATTTCAGCTTGATAAGGGCAATATCGTCGCCATCCGATTCTCCATAACCCGTGTGCGGATAAATCTCATCGACACCCGCAATTTCGAATGGCAGCAGCTCGTTTTCATTGTTGCCAACGCCAATCCTGAGCAGATTGTTGTCGATATCATCGCTCACCACGCAGTGTGCGGCGGTTAAAACCCATTGCGGATGGATGAGCGTACCGCTGCAATAGGAATTGCCCGCAACCGTTTCCTTAAGCATACGGTTGACGCGCGTTCCCGCAGAATCGCACGCTGTACCCGCAGAATTGCATGCGTTCACGCAATCTTTTTCATCTGTCGTGACGTAATACAATGAACCTTCGACATCGGTGCATACTTCGGTATATACGGTTGGGCCATACGACGTGTTAAAGCACTCGGTTTGCGTCTGGCCAGCTCTGGAACACGAATCCACACAGTTGGCCGAAGTGGCGCTTTGGACACACGTAACATAACCGTAATCCTGACACAGCGAAATGTAATCGCTTGAACATGGCAGGTATTTGCTCGCGCCCTGCGAATCGCAGTCCGTTTCGTCGGCATTGCACTGATTTCTGCACAGCAAAAGATCGTATGCGCCTTGCTCATAGGAATGATCCAGCATCCAGATGTTTGTACTGTCTATCCAGTTGACGCAAGAATTTCTGGCCAGAATAGAGTCATCGCCGCTTTGCACGCAGGTTGATTGGGTCGAATCGACTGCCGTACACAGTTCGGCACAAAACGGACCGTCGCCATTCTCCACGCATGTCCAGTTCGAGCCGTATGCATTTTTGCATTCGTTGACGAGTTCCGGATCGCATGCTTTACGGTAGAGCGGATCGTTGACGTCCGCATTAAACAACGACACGGTATAGGGCTGGTCGGTCGCCGGCGTCCCGTACAGAATGCTCTGCTCCTGCAATGCGGTCAGTTTGTTTGCTTTTTGCGGCGTTTGCGTATCGTTGCATGCTGCACATAAAACGCACAAAATAGCTGAAACCAAAAGCTCTTTTTTCATCTGGATGACTCCCTGATTCAATGAATTCCGGATTGTTCCCATCTTGAACTGACGGCACTTTTTCAAAAACCATCCGTTCGGTATCACTTTGCATAAATCGCAATGCGTACTGGTGCGCTTGAATATCAGCACATCATTACTCCGGCGAAAGGCTGGCATTCGACCATAAATCATCTGCTTTGGCAAGAATAAATCAGCATCTGACAGGGTCTTTGATATGTGGTGTGTGGCTCGCTTTGGGGCGGCCAAATGGCCGCCCCTACAGCTCGCGGTCGGCCTATTGCCTGCGGCAATACGGCCTCCCAACCCGATAAGCTTGCTGCCTGCCGGGTTATGCGGCGATTAATCAATGCGGTGCAACGTGTTCAGTACACTGATCAGCGCCTCGTTTTGATATGCAGGGAACGGATACGTGATGTTTGTATTGTCTTTGTCGATGGTTGTAAAATTGGTCGTTCCCCAGGAACTGTCTATGTTTGAGCCCCTTATCTGGTCACGAACGCCATTGCTGGCTTCTGCGGAAAAACTCACAAGTGAGTCATTCAGCGTCGAATCTATAATTTCATAGCCATCAAATGGCTTCGAATTTGCCTTGTCGCCCAGGTTATACCAGTATGCATGGAATGCAGAGAATAGCTTGTTTCCGGATGTATCTTCCGTTTTTGTCAGCTTTTTGGAAAAGAATGCATTGTTCAGTTTTATAGCGTTGCTTTTGTCGCGGACTGTGACGGCACTGACTGTAAACTGAAGCGATGTGACGCGATCGTCGATCTGACAATTACTGATGCCGCTGTAAACTGAATCGTTGTAATGGATGTTTGCTCGCAAAACTGTGTTCTGCGTGCGAAGTCCCCAGGATGATTCTTCATCGTACAGACATTTGCCAATACCGCCGCTGATGTAATTGTTGCCTTTCATATCGACGACTTCAGCAAAAACTTTATCTGTACTGAATTCCCAGGTGCTTTGGGTATAACCGGCCAGCATGCCGACGTTGTCTCCCGTCGATTCCAGTGCATCTGCTGCTATATGACAGTTTTCGTAATATATGCTTCCTCCATCCATAAAGCCGACATAAAGCCCTGTATTGTCGCCATTGGATTCAATTTTGCCAATCTGGGCTGCAATATTCTTCACAGTAACCACAAAATTGGGATTGTATACGCGCGCTTTGCCCAGAATGCCTGCGACATTCTCAGCACTGCGGGTGTCGTCGCCGCCTTTTACACTGCCAATGTTGAGTATGGCATTCGATACTTCTCCGGCACCGAAATAGCCACCGACGTTTGTAATGCCGCTGACGCTGCCGACTTCAGCGATTAGACGGCCAACGTTTTCACCGTCTTGGGGAATATTGGCATTGTTGAGCGAACCGGATCCGATGACACCACCGACATTCTCATTTCCCTGCACCGAAATGATCCGGTGGGGTTCAGATGCCGAAATGTAAATGATGTCGCTGCAATAGCCAAACAGACCGCCGACATTGTTGGATTTGGGCGCAATGATGCGGACATCTTTTGCCACACAGTTCTCGACCGTTTGATATTTGGAGGATCCAAATTTTGGAATGTAGCCAGAGATGCTTCCAACCAAGGCACCAACCGGCTGCAGCACCATGATGGGTTTATTCTCCCAGTCCAGCTGACCGCTTTCATAATCCTCGGCATCCGTCGTGAGCGTGCCGCGCACGGTGATGTTGGTGAGCTGTGATGAGCCACTCGTTTCTTCGTAAGAGGGCTGCGGGATTTCGTTGATGAGCAGCGAACGGCCCGATCCTGTAACATCATAATCGATGTTCAAATCCTTGATCTGGCTCGTATCGAAAATGTCAAACAGCGCATTTGGCAAACTGCATCGTTTGCCATTTTTAAATGCTTTTATCGTGTGATTATGGCCTTCTATTATAACACCCTTAATCGTGATACCCGATGGATCCTTGCTAATCATGCACTGGCCGTCGGTTTCGGTGGTTTCGAGATTGCCAAAGTTCACGTCGTTTTGAATATGGATGAAATACGGCGTCACATTGGTGCTGAGCAGCGCCTTGAGCTCAATGAAATTGTGGGCGTTATAGATATAGAAAGTCTTGGTGTCGCTCTCGTAAGTGCTGCATCTCTCAGGATCGTCTTTTGTAAAGTCACCGGTGCTGAGCTTACCGTTATTCTGGCAGATATCGGTTTCATCGGGAACGCCGTCGCCGTCGCTGTCGAGCACGCAGTTGTTGTCTTTGCATCCGTAATCACAATAAACGACCTGGTATGCAGCAAACGAATCGTCCGGATCACACTGGAAAAGCGTCATCCCATCTTCGGAACAATGCTGCGCGCATGCATTGCACGCACGGCTGGCTTCGTCACACCCGTGGCTGCATGTGACGGACTGCATGGGCGCAAGCGGATCGGCCGGATCACACTGGTTCAGTGTCTTGTCATCCGTGCAGACGGAAACACAGGCGATGCATGCGTTATTCTCACACCCGTGGTTGCATGTGATTTCGTGCGGAGCTGCAATTGGATTATCCGGGGCACATTCGTATTGTTTTGTGCCATCGGGGGCGCAGGAGGGTTCACATTTCTTGCATTCCTGATTGTTGTCGGCGCAGCCAAGCGGACAAACAACAGTCGTCGCCGCTGCCAGCGGATCATTGGGATCGCACTGAGTGAGTGTGCCTTCTTCGCATTTGGCTTCACATTCGTTACATTTGGCGTTGCTGCCTTCCGAACTGCATCCATTCTTGCATTGGATTTCAAGTTCATATTTCGTTTTGCCGCAAATCAGCAGTGTGTCGCTGTCCTTGCATTCGCTGGAGCAGTCGTGTTCACGGCATGCTGCGCCGGTTTCTGTCGTTACGCATCCGTAAGTGCAGTGAGCCTCATAGAATCTTTCTTCACCGGTCGACACGCATTCCTGCAAAACATTGGGATCTTCCGCGCTGCATTTGTTGATGCATCTTGCGATGCATTTGCCATCGGCGCATCTTTCGGTGACCGGATTGCATTTGGTATTGCAGTCGCCGCAATGATTCAGGCTGTCGCCTTTGCCGTCCTGTTCTCTGCCCAGTGCATCGACGCATGTGTTGTTGCACATAATTTTGTAGTCTTCAGAACATGGCGAGCATGCTTTTTCGAAGCCAGAACCTTTAAAGTTGATACATGACAGTTCCAGATTGTTGTAGGTTTTTGGACAGTATCCCATCCCCGTAATTCCTGCGACATCGGCTGGATTGATGGCTTCGGTGATATTGTCAAACACGATACCGGCAAGCGGTTCGCCATTCCCGGAACACGGGACTGAATCGACAGGCGAGGATAAATCACAGCCGCAGGCTGCAACAGATATTGCCAATAAGGTGAGAATGCGTTTGTTCATAATAGCTCCTTATATATTTTTAACGATGCGTTGAGCTCGTGTTGATTCATTGTTCAATGCGATGCAGTTTTTCCAGCTCATCCAGAATCTCCGGATGATATGCAGGAAAATTGGCGGTGACGGCGTCGCCGTCATAGTCAAAGGTTGAAAATTGTGAAAAACTCATTGATTTCCACTCGCTTGTGTGATCACTAAAAATTGTGATATCCATACACGGTTGCTGTATTGCCAGTGCCGAAGCGTTGTCCTTGTCGAAACTATAAAAACCGGAGTTGAATCGACCCGAATAGGAAGAAAAATCATTTATCCCGGGGGTGGAACTATCTTTTGCACCCAGATTGTACCAGTAGGTGCAACTAAATAATAGAGCTGGCGGTTGTGGGCTCTCTTCCTGTAAATCCAGAACATGTTGCAAATCCGACGAGAAAAGTGCCTTCGACACACGAATTGTTACAGAAGATCTGATTGTGCTGTGGACATCTGTAACACGCTTTCTGGTCAGTTTTCCCATGATATTCAAGACACTGGTATTCTCCGGGGCAAAAGCCATTCTGGAAAATACCTGCAAACTCCGGTGGTACGGAGGCGTTGAACAAATCATTCACAATCAGGCCTGCTACCGATTCGCCCGCGCTTGCGCATTCGTTTTTTTCGGTGGGCGATGACAAATCGCATCCGCAGAGCGTTAACGAAACTGCTGCTAAAAAGGCATAACGTTTGTTCATATCTCATTATCCTCGCGACAATTCTATGGTTAAACGCTCATACGTCTATGGCGCATGTATTGTCCATCCAGGACGCGGTTTGACGGGGCTGTGGCGTGTGTTTTCCAACGGGATGCCGATTCCGGTATAATTGCTTGCTGGCTGGCCGGAGGTCGGGACAGGCTGGGGAATGCCCGCAATGCGCGAACAAGATTTCTCTTTCATTATAATGTCGGTGTCGCCTGACTGCAAACAAAACGACACAGATTTTGTTTGGGTTGTGGCGGCACAAATTGCGCGGGTACAAAAAAAACTCCATCACCGCTGCTGCGGGATGGAGTGAATGGTGACAGGCGGTGATTGGACGATTAATTACAATCGCAGCTGGAGTCTTCTTTGTACGACACAACGCTGTTCGTACATACGAGCATCTTTCCGCATTCGTATGAGTAGCACTGTTGGCCATTGCCTTCGCAAGTGCATTGGCCGTTGTTGCAGCTGACGTTAAATACTTCGTCTTCGCCGCAAGCGCAAACGCTGAGAGCGAGGCCGAGCATACTGAGGATCGCTAATTTTTTCATTTTGATATCTCCTGTAAGAAAAAAATGCAGGTTCAAAACCCTGCGCATTGGGTAATCATTCAGATAGACCGATTCTGAATGGCGTAGAAAATTTTATAGCATCAATTGTGCCAATGAAAAATAATGGCACATGCCGGTCGTATTGGCGCAGCCAATAGACCGGCACAGATTGCCGCGTATGGCTGCAGGCCATAGCGGCAAAAAATAAAAAGCAAAAACCCATTGCACCAGCTATAGATTTTATCTATAAGCGCTCGCTGTATCTGCGCGGGTTTAAAAAATCCGGAATCAGGCAGATGCGGGCGACGTTTGAATTGATTTCGAGAGGAGTTGCTGTGGCAGGAAAAGAAGAAGGGATTACCGTTGATGGAACGGTAGTCGAGGCATTGAGAAATGCAATGTTCCGCGTGGAACTGGACAACAAGCATGTCGTTTTGGCGCATGTATCGGGCAAGATGCGTAAGTTTTTCATTCGCATTCTTCCGGGAGACAAGGTCACGGTTGAGCTTTCGCCCTATGATTTGACGCGCGGACGCATCACGTATCGTGAACGATAAGGATCTATCGCGCGACGCGGGACTCCATAAGAGAACAGCGATATGATTTTTGACCGCATATTTGGTTATTTTTCGAGCGATCTGGCGATCGATCTCGGCACGGCAAATACGCTGATTTATGCAAAGGGGCGCGGCATTGTGGTGCGCGAGCCTTCTGTTGTTGCTGTGCAAAAAGAGAGTCGGGGCGAAAAGCGAGTGCTCGCTGTGGGTCGCGAGGCAAAAGAAATGCTCGGTCGCACGCCGGGGGGGGTGCAGGCAATTCGTCCGATGAAAGACGGTGTGATTGCTGATTTCGAAGTGACCGAGGCCATGTTGCGGTACTTCATTATTAAAGCGCACAACCGCAAGACGTTTGTGCATCCGCGCATCATTATCTGCGTGCCTTATGGAATCACCGAGGTGGAGAAGCGCGCGGTTCGTGAGAGTGCCGAGAGCGCGGGCGCACGCGAGGTCTATCTGATCGAGGAACCGATGGCAGCGGCCATTGGTGCGGGTTTGCCGATTACACAGCCTTCGGGAAACATGGTCGTCGATATCGGCGGCGGCACGACCGAAGTCGCCGTGATCAGTCTGGCCGGCATCGTCTATTCGAATTCGGTGCGCGTGGGCGGCGACAAGATGGACGAAGCCATCATGCTGCACATGAAGAATAAATACAACATGTCGATTGGTGAGCGCACGGCCGAGCAGATTAAGTGCTCGATTGGCATGGCGTATCCCAGTGACGAAGTGCTCACGATGACGATTAAGGGGCGCGACCAGGCTGCCGGATTGCCCCGCACGCAGGAAGTGAACAGCGATGAGATCCGCGATGCCCTCAATGAGCCGATTCGTCAGATCGTGCAGGGCGTTCGGACCGCGCTTGAACATACGCCGCCGGAACTCGCCGCCGATATCATCGACAAGGGCATTGTGCTCACCGGCGGTGGTGCGCTGCTCAAAAATCTCGACATTTTGCTGCGCGAGGAAACCGGACTTCCTGTGCTGATCGCCGATGATCCGCTCACCTGTGTCGTGATGGGATCGGGCAAGGCGCTTGACCAGATCGATTTGCTGCGCGAGGTGACCACGATTTAATTCATGAAAGCCGTCATCAAGAGATATCAGACGATTGCGGCACTTGTGGTGGTGGTGGCGCTGCCGCTTATCGTCTTTGTGGTTTCGGGGAGCAAACGCCGCGAGCCTGCGATGATGGCGCGTCCGGTTTATTCTGCAATCGGACACATCCAGAGTTACAACGATTTCGTCGTCGGCAACAGCGCCGGTTTTTGGGACAGCTATATCAATCTGGTGCATACCGAGAGCGACAATGAATCGCTGCGCAAGGAAAATGCAAGGCTGCGCGAGGAAAATATCGGACTTCAGGGCATCTTGCAGCAGAACGCGCGGCTGACGAAACTGGTGGGATTCAAGCAGCAGCGGCCGATTTATCAACTGGAACCGGCCCGGGTGATCGCTGCCGATATGTCGCCCTATTTTCGCGTGCTGCGGCTGCGCATCGAATCCGAATCGGAATCCATCGAACCCGAAATGCCCGTCGTTTCTGCAGAAGGTCTGGTTGGACGCATCGAACGCGTCGACGGGAAGTTCTGCGACGTGATGCTCACCGTCGATCCGCGCTCGAATATCGATGTGATGACGCAAATCAACCGTTCTCGCGGCATTCTGACCGGCACCGGGGACGACCGCGCTTATGAGGCCAAAATCTCTTATCTGCTGCGCCGCGATGAAGTCGAACAGGGCGAACTCGTCGTCACCAGCGGTCGCGCGGGAACATTTCCCAAAGAATTGCCCATCGGAAGAATTTCCTCGATCGATACCAAATCGTTTGGGCTGTATCAGAAAGTGACCGTTGAACCCATCGTCGATTTCTCGCGGCTTGAGGAAGTCTACATCATCACCGGAACCATCGAAAATGCCCAGCGGAGACGCTGATGCGCATCGTGATTATCAATGCGCTGTGCGCACTTCTGCTGATGATTGCCCAGAGCAATTTTAATGCGTCATTCGGCATCGATGCCATGTGCCAGTTTGGGGTCATCGGCATGGTGCTTTGCTGCGGTCTGGTCATGCCCTCAATCGCCTCGATGGTGTCGATGGTCGTGCTCGGATTTGCCTGTGACTTGTGGGCTTCGGGACCCACCGGGCTTTACGCACTCGTGTTTTCTCTTGTATTCATCATATTTCGGGCGATTATGCTGCGCTTTCGATCCGAGCGGGTGGTCGCCATGATGATATTTGCCGCGATTGCGTCCGCCTTTTTTGAATTGCTTCTGGCTGCAGGTTATGGCGTGGTTTACCGTCAGACCGTGTATCTGATGCTGTTTTTGCGCAGATTCTGGCTGGATGCGATTTTGTCGGCGCTTTTCCTGCCGCTTGTCATGTTCGTCGTTCAGCTGCTCGACCGTTTGTTCAGCTCACATCGCAAAACGGGTCTGACGTGATATGTGGATGCTCTATGTGCTCATCGAACTGGGGATGGGAGCGGCGCTGGCATGCGGGATTTGTCACTGGCTGTCGTTCGCGCTGGTGAGCGCATTTGTGCTGATCGGATCATGGCTGAATTACCGCAACATTTCGCATCGCCGCATCGCGATCGCGGCGGTTGTGCTGCTGTTTTTTGTGCTCGTATCGATCGACGTGATGCAGTGGCCCGGATTTCGCGCCCTGATTCTGCAGGTCTGTCTGGATATGCTCTGGACCATTCTGGCCTGGCGATCGCTGTATCACGATCGTCTTGCAAATCGCGTGCAGGTTGGCCTCATCTCGCTGTTGCCTCTCGTCTGCGTTGCCTATTCCCTCACTGCAACTGCCTTTATGGCGTTCATGCTCGCCTATTTTCTTGTCTGGACGTCATTTTTGTGCATGCAGGCTCTGGAAGTTCCCAAAACCGGAAGCGTCGCGATTCCGACAGAAAACGCCTCGCTGCCGGCAAAGCGTCAGACGCGCGTTTTTTCCGGCAGATTCTGGTTTAAAAGCATCACGATTCTATTGCTGTCGCTGGCAATTGGCAGTCTGTTGTTTCTGGTGGTGCCGCGCTGGGGCGTCGAGACGATTCCGCCGGTTCCCGGTGGCGGACGCACGACGGGGCAGTTTCCCGATGTGGCGCTCGATCGCACGGGCAAAATCAATGTCGATCCGACGCTCGTTTTTACGGCCGATGTGCCCGAGCTTTCCGGCAATTACTACTGGCGCGTCGAGGTGCAGACGATCTTTGACGGCGTGAGATGGCGAACGGGAAACAGCGGAAATTCAAATCAAACCCGTTCGTCACACACGCAAAATGCCGACGCCTATCGCGTCGAATTCGCGCACGACTGGCATGATTTCAAGCTGCCGACGCTGTATGGCACCACGGCTGTGGAATTGCCTGATGATGTGACTGCACCGTCAAATATCCGGTTTTATCACGATGCTGCAGGCGTCTGGTACCGCTGGGGATGGCGGCGCGGACAACCGCTCACTGCCTTCGATTTCTGGATCGATCAGGAGACTGCTGCCGAAGAATTGCGCTTCGACAGCCGCGATATCTGGCCTGCAGAATGGCGCGAAAAAGCGCAGCGCGATCGTCTGGCGGCGTTTGCGCATCAAATCGCAGGAAATGCCACGTCTCGCGAAGAAATCGCCCGCCGCATTCAATCCTATTTGCAGTCGAACTATCGTTACAGCCTGGAACGGCCCCAGCGCGATGAACCGGTTGTCATCGACTTTTTGTTCAACCAGAAATTTGGCCATTGCGAGGTCTTTTCGACGACGATGGCCGTATTGCTCGCCCGCCTGAATGTGCCGGTGCGCAACGTGACCGGATTTGTGTCGTCGGAATTCCGCGAAGGCCAGAATTATGTGCGTTCTGCGCATGCCCACAGCTGGGTCGAGGTTTATCTGGACGAAACCCGGGGATGGACGGTCTTTGATCCCACGCCATCCGGACCTGCGCCGGTTGAAATCAACCTGCTGGTGCGCATCGACGACTGGTTTTCGACTTACAAAACGCGCGATTTCTACAACTGGATGGCTCGCTATGGCCTGGTGCTGCTGTGGTGGGCGATGTTTGCCGCTGTTGCCGGTTTTGTGCTGTATGTGCTGGTCGGCTATATGCGCCGTCGGCTTGCTCACCCGCATGAAACCTGGAAATTTGCGTGGTCTTTGGTCGAATCCGACTGCCGCCGCTTCCACATCGATATGTCACTTGAACAGTGGTGGCGCGACGCTCCCCCCAGGGGACTGCGCGATGTCTGCCAGTTTGCCCGCGAGTACATATCGGCCTGTTTCCGCAGCGATCGCCGTGATTATCGCAGGTCCGAGCGGTTTGTTGTCAACGATCACATCCTTTCGCTGATGCGCCGTGCCCGAAAATCGCTCAAAAACTATCGTTCGTGATTTTTTGGTGGGGCCGGCTATGCGGCCTAGCCGCATACGCCGGCCGGGGCGGCTATGCGCTGCATACGCCGCCCGGTGCAAGCTGAATGGTTACCGTTGAATGGTGAATTGTGAATTATTCAATATGAATTCACAAATAATTGTGATAGGCTACCCGCGCTTTATTGGGTGTTATGGTGCATCTCGCATTGTGGAGCCGATAAAATGGACTTTTTCTCACGATTTTTTACATCGATGTTTCGGTCGTCTGCGAACCGGTACAAGACCCGTTTGACGGCGCAGGCCCGACGTGCGACAGTGGGCAGGGTTCAGGCAAAAGCGATGGGAACCATGGCGGCCCTTGACCAGAAAGCATTCAAAGCGACAGATAAGCTGACGGGATTTGAAAAACGCAAGGACCAGTCTGCAGCCGAGCTGCAGAAACAGAGCCAGGCTGCTAAAGCCGGAACTGCCGGAGGCGGCGGCGGTGGCGGCGGCGGTGCGCGTCCTGCCGGTGGCGGCGCCGGAGGCGGCGGTGGTGCGCGTCCTGCCGGTGGCGGTGGCGGTGCAGCTGCCGGAGGCGGCGGCGGTGGCGGTTTTGCCGGCGGCGGTCAGAGACGAGGAAATGCAGGTCAGGTAGCAAATCAACAACAGGGATCGGCAAAAATGGGGAAGGGAAAACGTAATAAACGCCAGCAGGCTCTGGCAATCAGCTGCACAAATTGTGGTTCCAGCCTTCAGCCAGACTGGGATATGTGCCCGTTCTGCGGTACTCCGGTCGGCCAATACGGCGGCCCGTCGGCACCTCAGGGCATGATGATGAATGGTGCGCCGCAGCCACAGGAATCCGGCGAAAAAACGGTCGCCATCAACCTCGATGCGCTCAATATCGATAACAGGCGCACCGTCGTCGGGTGGATCGTCGCTCAGAATGGCAATCATCGTGGCGAGGATTTCAGAATTTACGACGGAAAAAACATCCTGGGTACCGCTGCTGACTGCGATATCGTCATCACCGATCCGTTCCTGTCGGCCAAACATTGCACGATTCGTCACGAAAATGGTAACTTTTATGTGCAGGATCTCGACTCGATGAACGGCACTTTCGTGAATCAGAAACGATGCACAAAAGCCGATCTCATCGATAATGATACGATTCGTCTGGGACGTACAGAGTTCAAGTTCAAGTCGCTGTTCTAGCGACTTTTAGTTATTGCGATTTTTACCAGGTAGCGGTATGCTGTAACAGGTACGTCGGTGTTTTGTTGTATTAATCGCCGTTGGAGTGTTCAGAATGAATAAACATTTACTTGCTGGTTTAGGTTTGGCTGTCGGTTTTGCCGCTTGCTTGAATGCTTGCAATCCCGAAGAATACGGCCCCTGCTCAATTCCTGATACGACCGCCTATAAACAGGCCTGTTCGCCACAGGGCGAGCAGAAAACCGCCACATGCGCGGCTGATTACGTATTCGATTGCGACAGCCTCATTTGTGGCCGTTATGAAAGCAGTGATGCTTTTTGCACCTATCGCTGCATCCCCGATTCCAAAACCTGTTCGGGTAATTTCTGCGGTTGCCCCGCTGGTAAAAAATGCAAGGAAACATGCCCCGAAGGTGCGGCCTGCGTCGAGTGGATTCCCGGCACCAGCAATTACTATTGCCTGCCTGCCGACAAGGGTACGGCTCCCGAAAGACATCAGTCCACTTCGCCGACTCCTGTGACCGATCCCCTGGCCTGCACAGGTACCGCTACGACTTGCATCATCAAGAGCGGTCTCAACGGTGGCAAGGCTTCCAAAGTCACCTGCGCCGACAATAAATATCGTGTCGATGAGACCTGCGAATCCGGCAAATGCAATGCCGCCGGCACCGATTGCGAACCCAAATCCAATCCCGGTGGTGAAACTTGCGAAGGCGGCGTCGCCAAGAACGATAAAAAATGCATCGAAGTCAGCGGCGTTGTTTATTCGGCAACCTGCGATGGTTCCGAATTCCAGTATGGCGAAGACGATAAATGCGACGATGGCTGCGATTCCGATGGCAAGAGCTGCAAAGCCAGCGGCCCGATTGATGAAAATGCCTGCTCTGAGAGCGGCTCGAAGAAATGTATCGAAGCTGATGGCAATAAGTACAGCGCAACTTGCGACGGTACAGAATATAAATATACCGAAACTGATAAATGCGAAGCCGATTGCGACGCTTCGACCGGTGAGTGCGCGACTTCTTCCGTCATCTGCACACCGGACGAAAAGAAATGTGATTCCGAGACCGCTATCGTCAAATGTTCCGCCGATGGCACGAGCTGGGAACCTGAACGCACCTGCGATTCCGGCCTGAAATGCGTTACCGTTGAGGACGCTTCCGTGATGGTCGATTGCGCTGAGTGCGCCGCCGGCGAGTCCAAATGTGCTGTGAATTCTGAAGACAGCGCTTCCTACATGTACGAGTGCGAGAATGGCAGATGGACGGCCGGTGATGTTTGTCCTTCTGTTTGCAAAGCCGACAATTCCGCATGCGAACCTGAACCTTCGACCGACTAGTATCCGTCCCGGTTCTGAATCTTTGAAGACCGCCCCTGGTTAACCTAACCTCGGGCGGTTTTTTTGGCTCTATTAACGAGCGTGGATATTTGCGCGGCGTATTGGGGAACAGAGACGTGCGGCACGCACGTCTCCCCCAATAGCCGCGCAGGCGGGGCGTATCGCTTTGCGATAGCACCGCCGGCAAAAAACAAAAAAAACCGACGCAAATGCGCCGGTTTTTGAATCTTTGGAAACAGTGAAATTATTTGTCGAGTGAAATCAGGCCGCAGGTGCCATCTTCATTTTTGTAGAGCACGCTCGTGGCTTTGCTGTCGGCATTGATGAAAACGACGACGGGCAGGCTTTCGAGGTTGAGTTTCATCACGGCATCGTCGACAGACATCTCTTCGACAGCCAGGGACTCGTGCTTGATAATCTTTGCGGAAGCTTCGTCGGCTGCGGCATCGCTGGCAGCTGCTGCGGTATCGGCAACATCTTCTTCGATTTCGTCTTCGACTTCAGGCACGGCAACAACGGCAACGTCGAGCATTTTGGCGGTCGGACGCGACGACTGCTTGTGGGCGCGCAGTTTGCCTTTGTAACGGTGAATCTGGCTTTCGAGCTTATCGAGTGCCAGATCGATCGACTGATACATATCCTCGCTGCTTTCTTCGCACTTGATGGAGATACCTTTGTAGGTGAGGTGCAGTTTGGCGATGTGGCGGAATTTCTCGACCGAAAGGGTAATCTGGGCGTCGAAATCGTCACGGATATGTTTGCGAATCACACGACGGATCTTTTCGTCAGCGTAGTCCCTGAGTGTGTCTGAAGGATCCATGTGACGGAAGCTGATATCGATCTGCATCGTAACTCCTTTAATTTGGCTGGTCCCAAATGGGAAAGGTTAAAATCGCGGCTCGCCGCGGGAAAAAGTAAAATGAACGAGTTTTTTAGACCCTCGTTTTGAGTATATCAGTTAATTGAAAAAAGTGGTGTGATATTTTGATCACTTTTTGTTTTCGATAATGGTTTCGGGCACCATCGGCATTGTTGAATGCATCGGAAGAGGGGCGGAGTTGGGGGCGAATTCCAGCGTCCTTGTCGGGAACGCGAATCCGGTGCCGTTGCGTTCGACGACCCGCATGATCTCCAGCAGAAATTCCTGACGCACTTCACAGAAATCGGCCAGTGCCGTTTTGTATGTATACACCATCACAAAAATGTCGAGGCTGGAATCGCCGAATCCGCTGAATCCTATGTAACATTTGGGGCCGAACACATCCTGATGGTCGGCGATGTACTGCTTGAGATCGGCTACGATTTGCTCGACCTGATCGGCTTTGGTCGAATAATAGACGCCGAAATTGGCATCCATACGGCGGAGCTTGCGGCGCTGCATATTGTTGATATTGGCGCTGGTGAGCGTGGCGTTGGGCACCATCACGACGGATCCATCAAATGCGCGGATGAGTGTTGTGCGCACGCGGATTTCTTCGACGGTACCCTCGACGCCGTTGAAGATGACCCAGTCGCCCAGATCAAAGGGATGATCGAGAAAGACGACGAGCGATCCGAACAAATTGGCGATGGTATCTTTGGCTGCGAGGGCGATGGCTGCACCGCCAAGTCCAAGGCCGGCGATGAGTGACGAAATCGAATACCCCATGTTTTGAACGACCAAAAGCACGCCAATAGCGACAATGACGAATTTCGAAACGCCCCGCACAATGGGGATCATCATATCGTCCAGCGTACCTTCGGTTTGTGAGGCTTTATAACTGAGGTGTTCGGTGACCTGATCCGTGACCTTGAGCAGATACCAGACGACACACCAAATCGTAATCGCCTTCAGAATCAGGCCAATCACGTCGAACAGCTCTTTGCCCCAGGATGGCGGATCGATGATGAGCAAACCCAGTCCGCATCCCAAGGTGAGCAGCAGCGCATGCAGCGGTTTTGCGGCTGCCGTGAGCAGCGGTCCGCTAAATATCGATCGCTTTTTGGTCTTGTCATTTTCGATGCGCTTCTGGATTTTTTTGATGACCCACTGCGAGAATTTATCGAACATCAGGGCGCATAATACGCACAAAATGATGATGAGGAGGTCTTTGACGCTGATATCCAGAAAACTGTAGTTGAGTATTTTTTCGAGTGTTTCCATGGGGTCCTTTTTCGTGGTTGGCGCGCCGGATTATTTCCCGGGGTTACGCTGCGCTCACCCCGTGCTGTAACATTGCACGCCTTCAGCGTGCTGTTGGTATGCGCCACGCTGTGGCGCGCCGGATTTTATTATTCACTATTCACTATTCGCTATTCACTGGCACCTAGTCCACCGGTCCCAGCCAAACGTCAAGCAGTTTGGCTTCGATGTTGAACCAGTTTCTGAGTGTCTTTTCTATCGAGTAAGGCTTTTGCACGCCGATTTCGTTTTTGAACCGATGCAGACAGAAATACAGGATTTCCTGCGCTCGCTTTTTATTTGGAGCGGCAGCGGCAAATGCGGTCTGAAGCTTTGCGGCAGTCTGAATTTTCTGTTCTTCGCTGTAATCCTTCGTCTCGTTGATGAGCTGTGTGATGGTGTGTGACAATTGAGACGAATTCTTTGCGATGTATTGTGCCAGTGCTTTATCCAGCTGGTTGCATGCGGTCGGCTCGTGGATCAGCGTATTGTAATACCCCCATTCTGAAGGCGTATAGACATTGTAATCGCGATCCGGGTGGCGCATTTTGTCTTCATAATCGCGCAGAAATGCAGGTTCAAAGCGCCTTTCGGCGCGTTCCCCGATTCTCACTGTGTCATCGTATTGCAATACGACATCGTACAATCCGGCATCCAGAGACACCCATTTGGCAAGTGCCGATTGCTGCTGGGGCTGCTGCTGTTCCTGTGCCTGTGGCACATCAGCAGGTACAAAAATGCCGTCCTGCGCCTGTGCTGCATTTGGCAGTAAGGCACAAATCCCCGCTACCCATGCGCTCATGCAGAGGCTGCGTAAACAAATGTTTTTTTTCATGGCTGATGATCACCTCAAACGGATTGTTCACAGTGATTCTGCGACTGCAAAAACTGGATACAGTATTTGATTGGAATCTGTCAATTACAGGCGATTGCGTTGTTATGACAGATGGGGTAAAAGGTCGCTGCGCGTGTTGCGCCACTTACAAAGGGTTGATTTATGGCACATTCGACAAAATACATTTTTGTTACCGGCGGCGTGATCAGTTCGCTTGGCAAAGGCATTTCAGCAGCAGCGATTGGTTCGCTGCTCGAAGCGCGAGGGCTTCGCGTGAACTTTCTCAAGCTTGATCCCTACATCAATGTCGATCCCGGCACGATGAACCCGCTGCAGCATGGCGAGGTCTATGTGACCGAAGATGGCGCCGAGACGGATATGGATTTGGGGCATTACGAGCGATTTACGCATACGCACACGCGTCAGGTGAACAACTGCACCTCAGGCCGCATCTATTATCGCGTGATAACCAAGGAACGGCGCGGGGATTATCTGGGCGGAACTGTCCAGGTCATACCTCACATAACCGACGAAATTCAGCTCGTATTCCGCGAAGCCTCGCAGGACTGCGATGTGGCGATCATCGAGGTCGGCGGTACGGTCGGCGATATCGAATCTCTGCCATTTCTGGAGGCCATCCGCCAGTTCCGGGCAAAACACGAACGCGGCGATGTGATCAACATTCACGTCACGCTCGTGCCTTACATCAAAACTGCCGATGAACTCAAAACAAAGCCGACACAGCACAGCGTCGCTGCCCTCATGGAAATCGGTATTCTCCCCGACATCCTGGTCTGCCGCGGCGAACGCGATTTGCCCATGGACATTCGCAAAAAACTCGCGCTTTTCTGCAATGTCCGCGAGGACTGCATCTTTGGTGCCCGCGATGTCGAAAGCATCTACATGATGCCGACGTATTTCCATTCGCAGAATCTCGACGGCCGCATCTGTGAACTGCTCAACATCTGGTCGCGCGAGCCCGATATCTCGGCATGGGAACGCATTGTCGAAATCATCCGTCACCCCGAAAAGGAGGTCTCCATCGCTCTGGTCGGCAAATACGTCAAACTGCACGAATCGTACAAAAGCCTCATCGAAGCGCTCAATCACGGCGGATACGCCAACAACGCCAAAGTGCGCCTCAGCTACATCGACAGCGAAGAACTCGAGTCGCTGACGGATGAAGAGGTCGCCGATGTCCTCAGCAGTGCCGATGGCATTCTGGTGCCCGGAGGTTTCGGCGTGCGCGGTACAGAAGGTAAAATCCGCGCCATCGAATATGCCCGCAAAAATAACGTCCCATTCTTCGGTATTTGCCTGGGCATGCAGATGGCATTGGTCGAATATGCACGCCATGTCTGCGGATGGACTGATGCCAATTCGTCAGAATTCGTGCCCGATTCCCCCCATCCAGTCATTCATCTGATGGCCTCGCAGGCCGAAATCACCGACAAAGGCGGCACCATGCGCCTGGGAGCCTATCCTTGCGTTCTGGCCGAAAATTCACACGTGCGCAGCATCTATGGCAAGCGCGAAATCCACGAACGTCACCGCCACCGCTATGAGGTCAACAACGACCTGCGCCAGGATTTCGAACTCGTTGGCGTCGTTTTCTCGGGCACTTCTCCCGACAATTCGCTGGTCGAAATCTTCGAACTGCCCAGCCATCCTTGGTTCATCTGCACGCAGTTCCATCCCGAATATCAGTCCAAACCGACTGATGCGCACCCGCTCTTTGCAAGTTTCATCGAGGCTGCGCTCAACAATCGCGGTTAGTTTGCGTTTTTGATGCGGGCGGGCTATCGGCCGTTGGCCGATACGCCCTGCCGAACGCCGCTATGGCTGCTGCCATACGCGGCGTTTTGTTTATGTGCCGCGATAATCGCTTATCCCCGCCAATCAGTTGTGAAATGTGTATTTGATGGGCGGTTGGTCAAATTCAGGAAACGCCGGCAGTGCCGCATGTTTGAGATTATCGATGATGCATTCGCTGATTTCCGGGTCATTCGTTTCGTCTTTGGTAACGGTGATATCGTAGGGGACGCCGGAACTGTCAATCTTGAAATTCAGCGTGACTTTACCTGGCTGTGGCTGGCCGCAATGTCCTGTTACAGATCCCTGGACCAGCTCAAGTGCTTGTAGTACCTGAATTGGGGAAGGAAGTTTGGTCGGTTGCGATTTTGCTTTCTCCGTGCCTTTGGGATTGCGCACAAAAAATGTATGGCGCACGATCAGCTTCACCTCGCTGGTATCAAACGACATATCATGCAAAACCTCGTGGATGCAGTCGGACTGGTCCCCGGTTAAAGTGCCGTCCAGGTCTTTGAACCACGCGACTTTTTTGTTGATTTCAACAGGAAATTCGATGGTGACATAACCTCGGTGGGCGCATTTCGCTTCGATGAGATTCTGCGCAGATGCCAGGGCAGATGTGATCTGATCATAGCTGTGGCCACTTGTAATCTCGCTGGATTCACTCGCTTTGGCATTTTCAGTGTTCATCACACGGATGCGCGTTTTGACTGAGGGCACACGTTCAAGCACGGATTTGCGGTTATCCAGCTGAATTCTCAGCTCCTGCGCTTCCTGTAACAGCGCAGAATAGTTGTCGATGTCGTTGTTCTGATTCGCCTTGAATTCTTCAAGCTTGTTGTATTCCGCACAGTCGCAGGGGCTGTAGCCGCATCCGGGCAACAGGCACACCATTGCAGCGATTGGGATCAAAAGTTTATTCATCGTTCTGCTCCTGCACTAGAATGGAAAATCAATAGATGAGTCGACAGGTCGTTTTGTGCTGCGTTTGGAAGTTTTGGATGCACTCGGTTTCTTATCGCCGGACTTTTTGGGGATTTTGGTTTTGCTCAGGATTTTGGGGGCTTCGTCGACGTTGAAGGAGAGTGTCGTGTGGAAGCCTTTTTCAATCACGAATTCGAGGGATTTGGAAAACTTGCGCGTTTGGGTGAAATAGGCGCGGGCAGTGTGTGTTCCACTCGAAATCAGGTAATTCTCAACGGTTGATTTGTCCGCGACTTGTTTTCCGTCGATGTAATAACTCGTTCGATCCAATGCATCGGATTGAATGGTCAGCATACCAGCGTTGTTCGGATCCAGGGGAGGAACCGGTGCAGATCCGCTTTTATCAGGCGATACATTGTTCGCATTCGGGGCTGCCTGTGCCTTGTCGCTGCTGGGCGCGTCCTGTTTATTGGTGCCTTCGAGGACATTTGCGCTGATGCGGACATCGGATTTGCCGACGGATTTATCGGCTGTGAATCTGAATTCGTTCGATATGGTGATCTGGTTGGCTGTCGTAGGAAAAAACCATGACATGATGCCCGTGGTGATGCAGTTCTGCCACCCCAGATCATCGACATCGGATGATGTGATAAGTGCGCGGTTCGCCTTGCCATTTTTGAACCCGATATGTACCGAGGTTTTCACTCCCGCAGCAGGGATATCGATGTGGTGCTTTTCAAAGCATGGGGCGAGTGATCGCTGTTGGCGCGCAATGGATTGCGAAATCGGGTTTTGCAGATCGCTGTCGTCGGTAAATAAAAGTTCACTGCGTACATTGATGACCTGCTTAGGGGAGTCGGTGTCGATATTTACAGCCTTTTCGATGATTTCATCCGCTTTGTCGGTGAATTCGGAAACTGCCAGCGTGTAATCCTTTTTGGCCAGTACGATTTGGGCATCCAGGTACGCGATTTCAGCTTTCATGGTGTCATTATCCAGACGCTGACGATCGGATTCGGCGCTTTGAACAGACGTTGTCTCGTATTTCGCTTTCAGATTGTTATCACAAAAGCAAATGCTGCCGCTGTCGGTGTCGGTTGATGTGCAGCCGATCGCCGTTAAACAGATGAAGGCTGCAGCAAATGCGGGAAAGAGAATGTAATTTCGCATGTGGCGATCCTATTCTTTGGTGAAATTCAGGCTCATGGTGACGCCTTTGCCAACGTAGACCTCGCGGGATTTGGAGAATTTCCGGGTGTCGAAGAAATAGACACGGACGGTGTGTGATCCGCTGGAGACTTCGTGTTTGCTGAGCGGTGTTTTGGACGAAATCAGCTTACCATCGATATAAATCTGCGCCTCAGATTCGGCGGTGATGTTGAGAAATCCGGTGACGGCTTCCTCTTTTTGGTTACTCTTGGCCGGCTGAGTGTTTTTTTTGTCTCCGCCCAAATCCACATAGAGCACGATGGCTTCTTTGGGATTGACGCTGAATTTGTATGTCTTTTCGATTTCGCCTTTGGAAACGGTGACGGTATGCAATTCGTTGGAGGTGATTTCGATGCCGGTATTGTCGAGGTAAGCAGGATATTCGGCACCATCAACGATAATTCTGTGCGAGCTGAAGTTGGTGCGAATGAACAGCCGACCCATGGGGCGGTCGGGATTTACCTTGATTCTTTTGAGAGAAGGCGATTCGACTTTTATGGGATCGGCGCTCGCGAGAACCGGGCAAGTGGCAAACAAGCCTATGTAACAGAGCAGAAATAAGCGTTTCATCACAGTGCACCTCCAGGCACATTTGGATGAATATTAGTGAATTTGGCGATGCGGGGCAATAATTAAGGAAGGCAGGCATCGCGTTAAAAGCGCAGGGCATAAAGTGTGCCAGAGATCGGGGCGTTGCGGGGCAGAGCCCCGCACAGGGGGGCGCGTCGTATGCGCGCAGCCGCAGGCGAGCACATAGACGCGTGGGGGGAATCCCCCCTGATGAGAGTGAGGAGTGGAGAGTGAATAGTGAATAGTGGTGCGATATAGCGAGTAGGGGCACCCCGTGTGGTCGCCCATGCGAGCGTGACCCATAAAATCTGGCGCGCCACAACGTGGGCAAATCATCAAAATAAAGTGGATGCGATCAAATCCGAAAAAAAGTTGAATAAAAAAAAGAATGGTGGTAAAAGTGCCGCCGCTTTTTGGCGTGTGTATGCCGAATAAGCGGGAAAAACATAGGCATTTGGCGGGGGAGAGCCAAATGAGACACAGAGTCGTTGAGAAATCTTGACAACGGCGGTGTGTGTATTTATAATTTTGTGGTTTTATTTTGAGCCCAAAAAATTGTTTAAGGGTTCAAGCGGCATAAGATGAAGAGGAGAAAAGATGCCCACAATAAATCAGCTGGTAAGAAGTGGCCGTGAGCGGAAGACGTCGAAGACGAATTCGCCGGCATTGAAGGGATCGCCGCAGCGCCGTGGTGTTTGCGTGCGCGTGAGCACAACGACGCCGAAAAAGCCGAATTCGGCATTGAGAAAAGTAGCCCGTGTTCGTTTGACGAGCGGGATGGAAGTATCGAGCTACATTCCTGGTGAAGGTCACAATCTTCAGGAGCATAGCGTGGTATTGATTCGTGGTGGCCGTGTGAAGGACTTACCTGGTGTTCGTTATCACATCATCCGTGGAACGCTGGATTCGATGGGCGTGAGCGCACGTCGTGCTGGTCGTTCGAAATACGGTGCCAAGAGACCCAAATAACAGAGAGGAGAGTAAGAAATGCCAAGACGACGTGAAGTCGAGAAGCGCGAAGTTCTTCCAGATCCGCAGTATCATGACAAGCTTGTTGCGAAATGCATTAACAGCCTGATGCTTGATGGCAAAAAGAGCACGGCGGAAAGCATTATGTATGGCACGCTTGATTTGCTTGCGACGAGAACGAAGGGCAGTGAAGACAACAGCCTTGAAGTGTTCAAGAAGGCCGTTGACAATGCGCGTCCGAGTGTTGAAGTCAAGAGCCGCCGCGTGGGTGGTTCGACGTATCAGGTGCCAGTAGAGATTCGTGCAGATCGCCGTACAGCACTGGCTTTCAGATGGCTGATTGGCAATGCGCGCAAACGTCCTGAGAAATCGATGGTCGAGCGTTTTGCAGCCGAGCTTCTTGATGCGTACAACAACCGTGGTACGACGATTAAGAAGAAAGAGGATGTTCACCGCATGGCAGAGGCCAACAAGGCGTTTGCACATTATCGCTGGTAAAAGAAATACCAGACAGTTTCCGTAGTTCATTGAGGGCAGTCAGCGGCATGGGCCGGGATCGACTGCAGAGTGTAATAAATGGCACGAGATGTAGAATTGCAGCGTGTGCGCAACATTGGTATTATGGCGCACATTGATGCAGGTAAGACGACGACTTCAGAACGTATACTTTTCTATACGGGTCTGACACATAAGATTGGCGAGGTTCATGATGGCGCTGCCACCATGGACTGGATGGCTGAAGAACAGGAGCGAGGCATCACGATTACGAGTGCGGCGACGGTGTGTTACTGGACGCGCAACAATGTGAAGCATCGCATCAATATCATCGACACGCCGGGTCATGTCGATTTTACGATTGAAGTCGAACGCTGTCTGAGGGTATTGGATGGCGCAGTGGCGGTATTCTGTGCGGTTGGCGGAGTTCAGCCCCAGAGTGAGACAGTCTGGAGACAGGCGGATAAATATCACGTGCCACGAGTCGCATTTGTTAACAAGATGGATCGGGTCGGAGCGGATTTCAAAGCTGTGTTATCCCAGATGGAAACGCGTCTGAATACCAACCCTGTGGCGGTGCAGCTGCCCATCGGTTCGGAAGAGAATTTCAGAGGTGTGATCGATCTGATAGAGAATAAAGCTCTGTACTTTAATGAAGACACGCTGGATACTGAGGAAGGCGAGATGCCAGCTGATCTCGCCGAAGAGATTTCGGAATATCGTGAAAGTCTGATAGTGAAAGCTTCAGATTTTGACGAGAGCCTGATGGAGAATTATCTGGAGGGCAACGAAATCAGTCCGGAAAGCATCCGCGCAGCGCTTCGAAAGGGTTGCATTTCGATGCAGCTCGTACCGGTATTTTGTGGTTCTGCATTCAAAAACAAGGGCGTTCAGCGCATGCTGGACGGCGTGGTGGATTTTCTGCCAAGTCCCGTGGATATTCCCGGTCCGCAGGTCGCGTCATACGAGGCGTATTCGCGACAGGAACGCGGCGAGGGCGATGTTCAGGACGACGAGAAATTCGAGCTGAAAGTTTCGGATGATGCGCCGTTTGCGGGCCTTGCTTTTAAACTGATGGCAGATCCGTATGTTGGACAGTTAACATTTGTGCGTGTTTATTCAGGTAAACTGGTTGCAGGCGCATCGGTGTACAACACGAATAAGCATCGCCGTGAGCGCATAGGCCGTTTGCTTCGCATGCATGCGAACAAACGTGAGGATATCACCGAGGCACATTCGGGTGAGATAGTTGCCGTACTTGGGTTGAAAAATACGGTGACTGGTGATACGATATGTGATGAAGGTCTGGATGTCGTCCTGGAGTCGATGACATTCCCGGAGCCAGTCATCAGCATGTCGATTGAGCCCGATACGCAGGATGATATCAACCGTCTGGGTCTTGCGCTTCAGAAGCTTGCGGCAGAGGATCCATCCTTTACTGTGAGCACGGATCAGGAAACGGGGCAGACCGTGATCGGTGGTATGGGTGAGCTTCACCTGGATATCATTGCGTCGCGTCTGAAACGAGAGTTCAATGTGAATGCGAAGGTCGGACGACCGCAGGTAGCGTATCGCGAGACGATAACGAAATCGGCGGAATCCGAATGCAAGTTCGTGCGGCAGTCAGGCGGCCGTGGACAATATGGGCATGTTGTCCTGAAGCTGAGCCCGACAGAGCCGGGAACGGGCATAACGTTTGAGTCGAAGATTGTGGGCGGAGTCGTTCCTCGTGACTATTGGCCAGCAGTCGAGAAAGGCGTGAAGAGTGCAGCGGAAACGGGTGTGCTTGCGGGCTATCCGGTTGTCGATGTGCATGTCGATCTGATTTTTGGATCGTACCACGAAGTGGACTCAAGCGAGATGGCATTCCAGGTTGCCGGATCGATGGCGTTCAAGGACGGCTGTAAAAAATGTGGTCCACAATTGCTGGAACCCGTTTTTGATGTTGAGGTTGTGACGCCAGAGGAGTATACGGGCGACGTGATTGGTGACTTGAACAGTCGCCGGGGCCGTATACAGGATTTGGAACCGCGCAAGGGCGTACAGGTTATCCGAGCAGCGGTGCCGCTATCAGAGATGTTTGGTTATGCGACTGTTCTTCGTTCGGCGACACAGGGCCGGGCGAGTTACACGATGCAGTTTAAGTGTTATGAGCCTTTGCCGACAGCGCTTTCGGAAGGGTTGGTTGAGCGATATGGCGCCAAGTCGAGCTCGTAAGAGTTCGCCAGAGAGAGAGGAGAGCCTAAATGGGCGACAGAATTAGAATCAAACTGAAAGCCTACGATCACAGATTGTTGGATGCTTCAGTACAGGAAATTATTAGTGCAGCACAGCGCACTGGTGCAAAGATTGCGGGTCCGATTCCACTTCCCACATCGGTGAGCCGATTCACCGTTTTGAGAAGCCCGCATGTCAATAAGAAGAGCCGTGAACAGTTTGAAATTCGTACGCACAAACGTCTGATCGACATTGAGACGAGTGAACAGACTGTGGACGCTTTGATGAAGTTGGATTTGTCAGCAGGCGTAGATATCAAGCTTAGCCTTCGCGACTAATTTTCAGACGCAGAACCTTTAGACAAGTCTGCGAGAGGTACGGAGAATCGAGATGAAATTGGACTTATACAACCTGACCAACGAGAAAATCGGTGAGGTGGAAGTGTCTGATGAAGTGTTCGGAGCCGAGACCCGGCCGTATCTTTTCCACGAAGTGGTAAAGATGCAGCTGGCGAATCGTCGCCGTGGCACTCACAAAGGCAAAACCAGATCGGAAGTGAGCGGCGGTGGCAAAAAGCCGTTCAAGCAGAAAGGAACGGGTAATGCTCGTCAGGGTACGAGCCGCTCGCCGCATATGGTCGGCGGTGGTCGTGCATTTGCGAAGCGCAACCGTGATTTCAGCTACTCACTTGGCAAAAAGAAGATGCGCGCAGCGCTCTGCAGTGCCCTGAGCATGGTAGTGAGCGAAGGCCGTATCAAGGTCGTCGACAATTTTGATCTCGCCGAGATCAAAACGAAGACAGCCGCAAACACCCTGAATACCCTGAATGTCGCACGTGCAATCATCGTCGACAGCAAGAATGGGGAACAGACTTACACGACGCTGAACAACGACAACCTTCGTCTGAGCGTCCGTAATCTTCAGAATTACAAATATCTTCGTCCTGAAGGCGTGAATGTTTATGACATTCTCCACTATGGCAGTGTCATCGTGACACGCGCGGGATTGGAAAAACTTGAAGCGAGGTTGAAAGGATGAAGAGAATAGAAGATGTGATTCGTCGTCCGCTTGTCACCGAGAAATCGACGATTCTGAGCCGGGCGAACAATCAGTACGTATTTGCAGTAGATCTGAAAGCGAACAAGCAGGAAATCCGTGAAGCCGTGTCGACGCTTTTCAACGTGAAAGTGGTGGATGTCAACACGAGCATCATTCCTGGTGAGCCGAAACGCCGTGGCCGTGTGATGACTCGCACGACGAAATGGAAGAAAGCGGTTGTGACGCTGGCGGATGGTCAGAAGATCGATTTGTTTGACCGGGTTGAGGATGCTGCCGACGCAGCGCAGGCCTAAGTCTGGCAAGAAATTTGAGGTGAACAATGGCACTTAAGAATTTTAAACCGACATCGGCTGGCCGTCGTTTCATGACGGTTCTCAGCCATGAGGATGTCACCAAAGATGGTCCCGAGCGCAAGCTTGTTGTGAAGCTGACAAAGAAAGGCGGCCGCAACAATCTTGGTCGTATCACCTGCCGTCATCACGGTGGTGGTCACAAACAGCGCTATCGTGTAATTGATTTCCGTCGCAATAAGGTTGGCGTGCCCGGCACAGTGGTGGCGATTGAATACGATCCCGTCCGCACCTGCCGTATTGCGCTCATCAATTATGCCGATGGTGAAAAACGTTATATTCTTGCCCCCGATGGTCTCGCAGTCGGCAACGAAGTGATTTCGAGCGCCCATGCAGATATCAAGGTTGGCAACAGCCTTAAGCTGAAATACATTCCGCTCGGCACCGAGATTCACAACATCGAAATGAGCGCCGGTAAGGGTGGACAGCTTGTTCGCAGCGCGGGTGTGTCTGCACAGCTGATGGCCCGTGAAGAGAATTATGCATTGGTTCGTCTTCCTTCTGGCGAACTTCGCAAGATTCATGTAGAATGCCGCGCCACGATTGGTAAGGTTGGTCTGAGCGAGCACACTAATGTGAAACTCGGAAAAGCCGGTCGTAAACGCTGGTTAGGCGTTCGTCCCTCCGTCCGCGGTGTTGTTATGAATCCAGTCGATCATCCCCATGGTGGTGGTGAAGGTCGAACGAGTGGTGGACGTCATCCTGTTACACCCTGGGGTATTCCGACCAAGGGTAAAAAGACGCGTCATAACAAAGTCAGTAGCAAATTTATCGTCAAACGACGCAGTAAATAGTTGAGGAGACTATTCGATGCCACGATCAATTAAAAAAGGGCCCTTTATTGATGAACACCTTGCCAAGAAAGTCGAGGCGAATGAAGGCGCATCCAAGAAGGTTATCAAGACCTGGTCTCGCCGCAGCATGATTCTTCCCGAGATGGTGGGAATGACGTTTGCGGTGCATAATGGTAAGAGTTTTATTCCTGTTTTTGTGACAGAGAATATGGTTGGTCATAAACTTGGTGAATTTTCGATGACGCGTACCTTCCGTGGTCACGCAGCCGATCGTAAAGTGGCCAAGAAGTAAGCGTTGAACGCGAATGGAGAAAAGAGATGGGCAAGCCTTCATTGAAGAATGAACATCATAGTGTCAATCGCGTCAGTGCGAACAGTGTCCGGTTGGCTCCGCGCAAAGCACGTATCATCGTTGATATGATTCGTGGACTCGAAGTAATCGATGCTTTGAGTATTCTTCGTTATACGAACAAGCGTGGTGCGATAGTGATCGAGAAGCTGATCGAGTCGGCGCTTCACAATATCGAAACGAATGGTGACGGCGATATGAATTCGCTGAAAGTGGCCCGTGCATGGGTGAATGAGGGACCGACGCTTCGTCGTTATATGCCTCGAGCCCAGGGTCGTGCGACGCGTATTCGCAAGCGTACATGCCATATCCACATCGAACTTAACAGCAACGAACGCGCGGCTGCCCATAAGCCGGCGACAGAAGAATAGTGGGAGGTTAGCTTGGGTCAAAAATGTAATCCAACCGGTCTGCGCCTTGGTGTGATCAGGACCTGGTCGTCGAAATGGTATGAAGAGGGCACTTATGCGAAGTGGCTCAAAGAGGATCTTCGCATCAAGAAATTTATCAAGGACAAATATGGTGCGCAGACGGGTATCAATCGGATTGAGATTGAGCGTGCTGCGAACAAGATCAAGGTGAGTGTTTTCACAGCCAAGCCTGGAATTATCATTGGTAAGAAGGGCAAGGATGTGGAAGTTCTTAAGGAACAGCTTCGCCGTATGAGCAACAGCGAAGTGTTTCTGAACATCCAGGAACTTCGCAAGGCTGAGATGGATGCCCAGCTGGTAGCCGAAGGTGTGGCTCGCAATCTGGAGCATCGTGTGAGTTTCCGTCGTGCGATGAAGAAGAGCGTGCAGACAGCTTTGAAGCTTGGTGCCAAGGGAATCCGTGTGAACTGTGCTGGTCGTCTTGGCGGTGCCGAGATGAGCAGAACCGAGTGGTATCGTGAAGGCCGCGTGCCTCTTCACACACTTCGTGCAGATATCGACTATGGATTTGCCGAAGCACACACAGCCTATGGCATTATTGGTATTAAGGTTTGGATTTTCAAAGGCGAAATCCTTGGTGACCCACTTCGTGCCAATGCCTAAATAGAGCGCTTATTCAGACAATGCTGAAAAAAATCGGCATTGTCTGATTTTTTGCTTTACAAGTAGCCGAACAAGGCGTAAGTGTGTGCGCCTTGTGGTGAGGGGTAAAAATGCGCCGCACGTGGGGTATAATTCAGAAGTAAATTAAGCGGATACGATGGTTATCTGCAGGAGCAGGCGATGTTAAGTCCTAAGAAAGTACAGTGGAGAAAAGTCCAGAAGGGCCGGATGCGCGGAATGGCGTATCGCGGTTCGGATGTGAGCTTTGGTGAATATGGTCTGATGGCGACTGAGCCAGCCAAGATTACCTCACGACAGATCGAAGCAGCTCGTGTTGCGATGACACGATATGCGAAGCGTGGTGGTAATATTTGGATCCGCATATTCCCAGACAAGCCAATTACACAGAAACCGGCAGAGACTCGAATGGGTAAAGGTAAAGGTAATCCGGAATTCTGGGTAGCCGTAGTCCAGCCCGGTCGTGTTCTCTATGAGATGGATGGCGTATCAGAGGAAGTTGCTCGCGAAGCATTCCGTCTGGCATCCAATAAACTGCCGTTAAAGACGAAATTTGTGGTACGGGAGCAAATCTAATGAAAGCTGCAGAATTGAACGAAAAGAGCCAGGCCGAACTTGCCGAGCTTCTTGAGAACAGCCGGAAGGAATACTTCAGACTGAAGATGCGTAAAGCGAGTGGTCAGCTTGAGAAAGTGTCGGACATGGTAAAACTTCGCAAGGACATTGCGAGAATCAACACCGTGATTCGTGAACGCGAGTTGAGGGGTTAAGATGGAAAGTAAGAAAGTCGGCAATCGCAAAACGCGTGTCGGTGTTGTGGTAAGTGACAAGATGGAGAAAACAATCGTGGTTGTTGTGGAACGCCGCGTTCTTCATCCTGTATATAAGAAGTATGTAAAGAGTCGTTCCCGATACATGGCCCAGGACAGCGAGAATAGCGCAAGAATTGGTGATCATGTGATGATCGAGGAAACGCGACCAATCTCTAAGAACAAGTGCTGGCGTCTGAAAGAAATCATCCGCCGTGCTCCTGTTCTGTAAGCAGATACTAGTCTGATTAAGGGGAAATAGCCGTGATTCAGCCGCAGTCAGTGCTCCTCGTTGGTGACAATTCAGGAGCGAAAAAAGTTCAATGTATTAAGGTTCTTGGCGGATCGAAGAGACGATATGCCGGTATTGGTGATGTCATCGTCGTATCCGTTAAGGAAGCTCTTCCAAATTCCAAGGTCAAGAAAGGTGATGTTCACCAGGCCGTAGTCGTTCGCACGGCGAAAGAAATTGCACGTACCGATGGCACATATATCAAATTTGATACGAATGCAGCCGTCCTGATTGATTCGCAGAAGAATCCGATTGGTACGCGTATTTTTGGGCCGGTTGCACGTGAGCTGAGAGCTCGTGGCTATGTGAAGATCATTTCGCTTGCTCCGGAAGTTCTTTAAAACGAGGTTTGATATGAAGATCAAAAGAGGCGATGTTGTCATCATTCTTTCGGGTAAAGAGCGGGGCATGCAGGGACGCGTTCTGCGCGTTGATACAAAGAGTGACCGTGTTTTCGTCGAAGGACGCAATATAGTAAAAGTCCATCGTCGTGCAGGCAACGGCCAGGAAGCAGGTATCATCAGCAAAGAAGCAAGTGTACATGCAAGCAATGTGGCGCTCTATAGCGAGAAACTCAAACGCGGTGTTCGCGTGGCTTCCCGTTATGTCGGAAAAGACGATGCACTTTTTGAGTCCAAACGTGAAGCTCAGAACAGCTTCAGTGAGCCGGTTGCGCATGTTGCCAAAGTACGTTATTGCGTAAAGACCGGCGAGATTTTCAAGTAGTCTTTGATTAGGATGTACAGGAGGAATCTGTGACCCGGTTATATGATCGTTATCAGAATGAGGTAGTTCCTGCACTTAAGAAAGAATTCGGATACAAGAATCCGATGGAAGTGCCGCATCTGGAGAAAGTAATTCTGAACGTTGGTCTTGGTGAAGCTGTAAGCAATTCCAAGCTGATTGAAGTTGTTGCGAACGAAATTGGTGCCATCACCGGTCAGAAGGCTGTTGTGACCAAAGCCAAGAAATCGATTGCATCATTTAAGCTTCGTCAGGGTATGCCAATTGGTGTAATGGTGACGCTTCGACGTGACCGTATGTACGAATTTCTTGATAGATTAATGAATGTTGCTCTGCCCCGCGTGCGCGACTTTAGAGGCGTAAGTCCGAAAGCCTTCGAC
>CAMKRB010000003.1 GCA_946415045.1 uncultured Myxococcales bacterium | reverse complement strand
GGCGTGGTAGAGTTGTTTTTTGTCGCTTTGTATTTGGGTGAACAGGCCGTGGATGCGCGAAACGACTTGTTTTGCCAAATCGATGGCGCGATCATCACCTTCGAATGTGTGGATGATATTTTGATAGGTTTTGACGCAATCATCATCGGTGACGGATTTGAGGGGACAGGCGATGAGCGGATGCAGGGAAGCGCAGGGATTATTTGGCAGTGATGGTTTAAGGATTTGTGAGGACAGTGCGCCGCTTGTGTGAAATACGACAGTTTTGGGCTGAATGCGGGAGGTCAGGACGGACGCTGCCGATGTGATTTGATCGTCGCAAACGACAAGCCACAGCAGGTCGAGGTGCGTCCATAATTCCGGTGGTACTGCGTCGATTGAGGCAAAACAAGGGGTTTGGAATTCGGCGGAGAAGTCAGTGAGCGCATTGGGATTTGAATCGACGGCAAAAACAATGGTGTCGGCGAATACGCGGGCGAGTCTGGCCTGTGCGGTTCCCATGCGTCCTGTGCCTATGATGGCGATATTCATATAACCTCCGGGCATAAAAAAAGCGGCGCGTAACGCGCCGCTGAAGTGTGATTGAGATTAAAGGTTAGTGGCTGCCGGTTCTGGAGACTTTGAAGGAAGTCCAGTAACCGAAACCGCGGCCGCCACCGACTTTGAAGACGTGCTTGCATTCGGTGACATAGTAATCACCAGTGAAGTCGGGGCCGACGTCTTCGATTTTGACTTTGTGTCCGCAGAGCACATCGGGGCAGCCGATGCACTGACCAACACCGGTGAGGTATTCACCGGCGCGCTGATCGAGAATACTCTGCGCAACGCGTTCAGCTTCTTCGGCGCTGTAGACGGGGATATCGCTGATCTGGATGGTGTGAGAGGTGTTACCCTGTCTGATACTGCCGCCCATTTTATCGCCGGTGACATCCGCAGCTTTACCGATGATAGGCTCGGCTGCATCTGGATCGTACCAACGAACGACGACAGCGTTTGGCTGGTTGATGGTGGATGTATCGAAATCGCAGCGCTGCAGGAGAGCGGTTGCGCCGTCTTCCTTTGCAGCATCCCAGCGGAGGATAGCGCCGCCATCGCTTCTTTTGGGCTTGGCGAATACAGCGCCATCGCGTTCGGGATTGGTTTCGTACTTGAGTTCGTAGCCATTATGTTTGGCACGTTCCTGCAGGAAGTTGAGGTCGTTGAGGTTGTTCTGGACGACGAACGGCAGAATGATACCAGTATCTTCGATTTCGGCGATTTTGATGCCGTGATCGGAGAGGATTTCGCTGACGAGGTCGGAGTCTTTAATCTCTTCCCACGAGCGACGTTTTCTACCGGTCGTGAGTCCATACAATGGATCGTAACCTTTCACATAAATGAGCTTGCGGCCGCTTTCTTTACGTTTAATTTTGACGCTGCTGACGGTGCCGGAGAATACAGGCTTTGGGCCGCCTTTTTCTGCGAAACCGAGAGAAATTGAGCAGCTCTCACCTTCTTTGATAGGATCTTGTTGAGAATAAATATTGGCAGAATCGTCGAGAATCACTTCGAATGAGCTCGCGCCATCGGCGGTCTGTTCGACAGTAATCTGTGCGACGTGATTCTTTTTGGGTTCCTCATTAAAGGATCTTCCACCAATCGTCATTCTGAATCCTGGTGTTCTGATGCCGGGCATAATTTCCTCCTTATGGTTTAATTATCGAATAAGCAGATTTGTTACCCGGGTTACTTATCACCACCACCACTATCCGAACCGGAAGCGGAGCTATAGCTGATGCCGTTTTCGTAGGATTTGGGGTTTGTCATATCGATGTTGTTTTGTTCGCAATATTCCTTAAATCCAGGAATCTGGCTGCCCTGGGCGGCGCTTGTGACGTTGTAGTGTTTGGAGCCATCGACGGATGCACCGACTGCGAGAGCCTGAGTCATCTTGACGGTAGCTTTTGCACGGCAGGGTGCACCGGATGCGTGGAACATCGTGTATGTGACTGAAACGTTGTCGATAACAGCCTCTTCGAACGACGTACCAGCGAGGAGTTCGCCACCCCAAAGAACCTTGACTTTGGGCGGACGTTCTTCGCCACCATCCTGCGGGTGCTTGAGGCAGTAAGCCATGAGTGTGTTGATGAACGGACGCACATCGCCACCAACTTCATAGAGATCGAAGTACAGATCGACGGACAAAGAGATGGCATCACCGTTGGTGAACTGCAGCGCGGGATAATCCGTAGCCATACCCTGGCTATCGGGGGCCCATTTCACAGACTTGGAGAATGAGACCTCCTTTGGATTGTAGAATGCCGAAACGGATCCGCCAGGATTCTCGATGGCGACAATGGTTAATTTGCACAGTTTGCTGAGTGCTTCATTAAAGTTCATTATTCTGTCCTCCTACGCTTGAGTTCGTCGTTAAGACTGTCAACGATTTTGTTATAAATTTCTTCGGCTATGAACTGCAGATCATCCTCTGGGATGGTGCTGTTGTCCAAGCGATTGTTAGTATTACCACTGGCGTGCGAAGCCGCAGTTGGAACGGAACCACTGCCATTTTCACCGCCACCGCTGAAGAGGGGGGCTGCCGCCTGATTCTGGTTTGCGAACAGATTCGGGCTGACGTAGTTGCGATCATTGACACGCTGTGTACCCTGGATTGGGTTCGCACCGATTTTGGCGAGTGCTTCGCGGAGTTCGCGAGCCTGAGCCGCGCGGGCAGCTTTCGTGTCTTTCTGACGCCACTTGGGCAATCCCTTGTTACCGAGTTCACCTTCGGTTGACATCGATTCGAGCAATACGCGGACGGTGTCATTTGAGCTGAACACGCCGACATTGCGCGAACTCATATTCTCGACATAATCGAGCATGTTGTCGATGCGGCCAAGGATCTGGCGCTCTTTTTCGACTGTCTGGCTTTCGGATGCAGCATTGCTGCCGGCATTGAACTGCGGCATGAGCTGGTTCGAAATCCACGAGAAGTCGACGCTGCTGCCATATTCGGTGCTGGCCACAGGTGCATGTCCGTCGATGATCGACTGTGCGAGCGTTTCTTCGGTCTGGCCTGCCATCTGGCCCTGTGCTGCGATGCGGGCTTCGGGTGCGGATGCGGATGCCGTCGAAGATGCGGATGCATCGATCGATGCAGACGAAACAAATGCATGTGAACTGTCGGCATCATAGCCGCCGTTAACCATGCGATAGCGATTATCGCTTGCGATCGATCCGGAGGTCAGTCCAAGGATGTTTGCAAACGACTGCGTATTGAAGCCGATCTCAGCGTGCGTGCTGCGAGCACCGGATTTTGCCATGGCTTCGACATACGATTTGCGCAGGGATTTGAGGCTGCGGCGTTCGCCCTGGCTGTTCATCAGCGAGGCATAGCCTGAGAACATCACGTTATTGGCATTCACGAGTGTCGGGGCCATGAAGCTGGTGGACGAAATGGCGGGTTTGGCAACCATGTTGACGAAATCGGCCGATGTCATATCGAAATCGACGTTACCAACGTTCAGCTGCAGACGTTCGCTTGTTTCGGGCATGCGGTTGGCGTTGATCTGGATACCCAGACGACCCAGGATACCGCTGATGGTGTTGCGATCTGCAATGGCCTGAGCATTGGCCTGTGCCTGAGACTGGTGCGTGCGAGGATTGAGAATGTTCTGCATTGCGGCTTCGCGCTGGGATGCAGCGGAATCCGAAGAAGAGGCATTCTGCGTGTTCTGTGCATTCTGTGCCTGGACGGCCGACTGAACCATCGCCTGCTGTGCGGCTGTGAGCGTATTACCTTCGACAGAGAGTGTCTGTGAAATATTCTGATTTCCGGCCAGAGAAGCGACCAGCGAGGTCAGAATGCGATCGGTGGAGGCATCGGATGCAGAATAGGTCTGGTTGGCGCCTGCAATCACCGGCATGAACTCTTCGGCACCCGAAATGGTCTGGGACGAACTGATCTTGTCGATATTCAGGGATGCTGCAACCGGGCTGGAGACGGTCTGACGCGACGATACCGGCATATAGGATGAACCCATGTTCTGGCGAAGCTGATAGCCGCCATTGCCGGATGACTGAGTCAGGCCAAGGGTTACTTTGACGCGCTCGCCGTTTTCGCTGATGCCGTATGACACAAACGAATCGTTGCCATGAGCGGATGCTGCCCAACGTTCAATGGCTTGACCGAGCGTCTGGGCACTGCCGGGACGACCTGTTGCCATTTCGGAGGCGTGAAGTTCGATGGCTTTGCGCGAACCAAGGATAGAAGTCAAATCGCTGTAGTTGTCGTTCGAAGGATACAGGCCGCGAGCGGATTGCTGCGATACGAACGATGCCGTTTCGGGAATGATCTCGTCATAGCCGACAACCGTTTCGGGATTGGACGACGAAATGCTGTCGAGGAACTCAGCAATGCGGTTGTTCTGGAGAACGCCGGCCTGGGTGCTCTTGCCGGTTGCTGCCATTTCAGCAATGCGTCTGGCAAGTTCCGGCTGTGCCGAAAGCGTGTTGAACAAACGCGTCAGTTCGGTGTTGCCTGTCAGTTCGGTGCTCTCGGATACCGATGATGCCGAATGGCCGGCTTCATTGGCAATTTGATAGACCATATCCAAGTTTCCGATGGCTGCATACTGCTTGACCAAATCCGCATCTGCTGCAGAGATGCTCAGATTCTGGTGATCTGTACGGCCATGGATCTTGCGCAGTGTATCCATGGATGCTGCTGCCTGAATGCCTGCAAATCCTGACAATTTCTGATCCTGCGCCACATTCCGGGAAGAAACCGGGCTGACGATGGAGAGCATTTTGTCGAGACGGGATACATCCATGCCGCTTAACAACGATGTTGAGCCACTCTGAACCTTGGCAAACTCATTGCGGATTCTTGCATAGGATGCCAGTGTCTGGCCGAGTGATGCAAGATAGTCGCCATTGACGCGGACATCGCTGAGCATCACGGGAGCGCTGATGACGCTGCCGGTCTGCGGACGGTTTGCAAGTGTCTGCGCTGTTGTATGGATGCCGCTGTTCAGTACATTCTTGAGATCGCCTGAGAGTTTGACCGCATTTTCGATCATGCGGATTTGACGGCTGACGTTCTCGAGATGCGCTTCACTGCTGCGAACGGCTTCGATTGTCTGCTTGAGCTGCGACTGCTGTTCTGCCGACAGATGGGCTGACAGCGCATTCTGGGCTTTCACCATGGCTTCGACAGTATTTGCGGATGCAAGTGCTTCGAAGAATTTGCGGCTTTCGGCCTGCTTTGCGGATGCCTGCTGTGTTTCGACAAACGAGCGAATCTGAGCCTGGGCTGTCTGCTGGGCTTTCTGTAAAGCGACCTGCAGCTCACGTACCGAGGAAACTGCGGCTGCGTTCATTGCAGCACTTGCACTGACGTTCTCAGACTGTGCGGCTGTTTCGCTGGTGGATACGAATGCAGGTGTTTCACCGGTGAGCTCATCATAGCCCTGTTCAACGACGTTGCGCGCCGTGAACTGTGCAAACTGATCGAGTTTTTCACTGAGGGATTCGATGATCGAGGAGGTCTCGATAACCGAAAGCGAATCTGTTGCAGCTGCAGTTTTACCCTGTGCTGCAATACGGCGGATATCCGAAACGAATGATTCGGCCTGCTGCGGACGCAGGATGCCGGATGCTGTGATTTCGTCTGCGAGTGTATTCACGGATGCTTCGACGCGGCTTGAAATACGGCTGAGCATCTGGATTGCAGAATTTTGGATGTATTTGTCGGCTTCGCGGCCATTGAGAATGGTCTGAACAGAACGGCTCTGGGATGCAGAGACATTGCTGCTCTGTGCTGCTGCGATGGAGGACACCGCTGCAGGTGTCTGATTCTGGCTCTGGATCTGAGCAGGAATGCTGACAATGCTTTTGACCATGCCTGCGGATACAACACCGGTGCTGCCAAGAGCTTCGGCAGATTCGATGATGTCGCGCAGAAGCACGCGATCGACGTCATCAGAAATGCCCTGCATACGCGTGAAGCGTTCTGCTGCGCGCTGCCAACGCATCGTCGCGGCTGTCTCACCGTCTGACAATACTTTGGATGCAACGGTTTCGGACAGCGAACCGAGTTTGTCGCTGATTGCTGCAACCGAATTCCTGAGAATCTGGATGGCTTCGACGTTCGGAGTGTTGCCCGTATAGGTGATTGCACGGTGCGATACCATTTCTGTGCCGGCAACATCCGATACACGGCCCACCATCTGTTCAATGCGGCCGGCAATCGTTGTGATGTCGCGCGATACTTCTTCGGCGAGAATGTGGCGGGCATAGCTCTGACCGGCATTGCGGATTTCATGAGCCTGTTCACGGGTAACGGCACCAATGCGCTCCAACGCATCGATCGTCGTCAGCATGCGGCGGACGCTTGCTGTTTCGACTTTTCCAGACGCATTCAGACCGGCAACTGCCTCTGTCCAGTTTTCGGCAAGACGCATTGCTTCGGCACGGTGTTCGGCTGGCACACCAATTTGCTTTGCATCGTTCAGACTGGCGGATACGGATGCTGCCTTGTCTGCAATGTGCGATACAAATGTCTGGTGCGAATTCTGTGCATTCTGACCATAGATGCGTTCGATTTTGCTCGCAGCTGTATCAATGCTGCGGTGATTCGAGGCTTCTTTGACCACGTTGAGCAATGTGCTCGCAAACAGCGCGCTTTCTGCCTGGCTGTCGCCAAACAGGCTGGCCTTGATGCTGTCTGCAAACTGCTGTGCACCATTAACGTTAATATTGTTGCTCAGTTCGGCGGCAATGCGCGAATCTGCATCCTTTTGTCCGGCGAATTTGCTGGCTTCGGAGGTATGCTCTGCGGTTGCTTTCCGGGCTGCATTGAGCTGGCTGATCACAGCACGTTTCTGATCATTCGACAATGCCTGAAGCATCGACGGTTTGATCCCTGAATTCTTCAGTGCAACAACGCGTTCACGCAATGCCTGCTGCATCGCTGCGCTTCGAACCTGCTGCGTATTCTTTGCTGCGTGCGCCACTTTGCCGGCTGATGCATACACAGCTTCATCCTCATCCTCTTCTTCATCAAAGAGCATCAGAAGCGCTGCATCCAACCAGTACTGCCAGTCTCCAAGATCTGTCGCACTCTTGGGGCCATTTAACCCCGTCATGCCGGTCAGAATGTGATCGACCAGACCTGTCGCACGGCTTTCCATGTATTCGGTATGAATCTTGGGCAATACACTTGACATCCCGCCCATCAGGCGTTCAGCAAATGAATCTGCCTTGTCTATCACGTCGAACGATTGCTCGGACACCCCGTCCATCGCATCTAACCCCAGCGTCGCCAGGGTCATGCGACGGAGGATGCGACCAACCGTCCCATTTTCTATATCTGGATGCCTGCTGTTTGACATCGTTCATCTCCACTTGCTGTGCCCATTTCTGGGGCCGTTTATAACCCTTCCCGTCGGGATCGCTTCCGCAACTGTCGGGACTAACTACGGTGCTGGTTCGCTCTTTGATTTAGCTAACCGACAGACCTTCAATGGCGATTACGAGTGTTTCGGTGGCAATCGCATCCTGCATGACATTAAGCGTCGGACCATCCCATTTCACTGGAATGGCATTCATACAAATAAACGTTTTGGCCGGTTTCCCTTTGTCGTCCAGTACTTCAATCTTCACCGCGCGGCGCTGAATGTTACCTGCTACCACGTCGTTGATCCAGCTGAACATCTCCGGGCCAATCAGACCACGCTTCAGCGTCACATCGTTAAACGTCGCATTGTCCAGCACTTTGTGCGAACTAAAATTCATACCGCCTTCCGGCTGATCCTTCACATTGATCTGTACGCCCAGGCCACTCACTTCCTGGAATAATGACAAATCTCCACCGCCAAGCGATACTCTAAATCCAAATGATCCCAAAGGTGCCTTGTCCATACCGTCCTCCTGAGGATTGCAGCTACTGCTCTTACAGCATTGTGTTTACTGGGATTGCTTTTCCCAAAAATACCTTCCACTCCGATATGCAAATTCAAATCCAAGTGTTGTGTCAATTGTGACACATCGGATCCTTTTGCTATACCTTGTTTCGCGCGGTTTCTGCCCGCACGCCGTTTTCGCTTCTTGGGGAATCCTGTCCCCATTACGAACTCCTTCCTGAAGCCCGTTTTCGGGTGTGACAACTTTGGCACATCCGGCTGATAACAATTCATGGTTCACCATCCTTTATATCACTGAATATACATGGCTTCCATGCCTTCGGATGGTGTAACCGGCTCTTCCTGACGTCCCTGATTGCCGGCGCTTGCTGCGCCGGTCCGGGGTTATACGCCGACGCTTTGCGCTTCCTCTATCTTGTGCTCGAAACTGATCACAAGATATTCCAGTGGCTGGCTGATGGCGATGCCGACATCGATTGTGATCTTTCCTTGCTCACCTTCTTCGGTGTCGTTGTTCGTCTTGTCGCATGTCACAAAAAATGCGTCTTTCTGGACTTTGCCGGGGAAATACCCGGCCGCCCACAATTTCCCAAGAAAATCGACGAGCATGTCTTTCACCCGATCCCGAAGTTCCTGGTTGTTGATTTCAAATACCACCCACTGCGTGTTCTCATATATCGCACGCTTTACAGCACAAAATACTCGCCGTGACATCAGGTAACGCCAGTCGCGTTCATTGGTCAGGCTGCGGGCGCCCCATGGACGAATGCCACGTGCCATAAACTGACGGATACAGTTCACGCCTTTTTCATTCAGTTCGGTGAGCTGGCCTTCGTCAAGATTCGTGTGCAGTGATGATACGCCCTGAAGCTCGACATTTGCCGGCGCACGAAAGACGCCTTCTGTACGGTCACATTTCGCATACAAACCCGCCAAAAATCCGCATGGTGGCACAGACTTCGTTTTGCCGTCATCGCTGATGATAAGCCACGGATAGTACAGCGCTCCATAAGACGATTCGAATTTCATTCGATAGTCATAGGTTTGCTCGTATTTGATATCGCGAGGCATATCGAGTATCGCGAATCTGTCGCCCATGCGTTCGCAGTGGTTTAAAATCGCTGTCTGTACACCGATCATATCGCGGCTGCTGCGGAATGCTTCACAATGATCCAAGCAGTACTGCAAATCCGGGACGCAGACCAGATCGATTTCTTCGTTCGATTCGAGTACGCCAAGGCCATACCGGGCGCTCGGACCGTTGTTGTATCCGATGATATCGTCGGGGGTGATGCCGGCAAGACCATCACGACCGCCGCGCAGCTGAATCTGTTTGGTTTGCTCCGGGTATTGTTCGTACTTGCCGTCCGAAAGAATGTTTACACGGATGAGTTCCGAATCCTGTGCAACAACTCGCGCAACGTTGCGCGACGACCATCGGCCAAGTGAAACGCCGTTGAATCTTTCTACCCGTTTGCCCTCGCTCACGCGTAAATCGAATTCGACGCTGTCGACATACGTTGGGGATACAGATCGGAAGCCACAATCGATCTCATCGCGCCAATAGATTTCATTTCCTCGTACCCTTTCTACGGTCACGAATTTCTGATTCTCGCCGTCCGACAGCTTGAGCAGCATTCCGCGTTCAATGCCGCGGGTCGACTGAAGCGTGATCATGTGGGATCCGGGCACTAGATCGAGCGTGATGAACGTGTGGACGCGCGATTCTTCGGGATATGAGACCTGGATGTTGACTGCATTTCCCCAGTTTCCCTCGCTGTGGGCGAGGACTTCCAGTGTGGGATAGCCCGATGCATCCAGAAGCTCGTAGCGGGCTTTACGCGCCAGCTCTGCTTTGCCGTTGCGGAATACGTGCGCGATGCGGATGACATGACAGCGCGTCCCGCCGTTCATGAAAAATCCCCATACACTCGAATACAGATAGCTGCCTTCTACTGGTTCTCCAAAAAACCTTCGAAACTGCTGGACACTTTGGATTACCACCGGCTCGTTGAGCGGGCCACGGCTGGCAACGCCAATAAACGCGGGTACTCCCGTTTCCCCCAGTGATATCTCGCGCTCTACTTTTGGATTGTCTTCAAAATATACACCCGGCAGTCTGATCTTAGCCATCTTTACCTCTGCATCGACTATTGCATGAACTAAACCCGCGCCCGCTTTGACGCTTTGTTAGCCACCCCGGCTTTCGTTGATTTCCTTGTTGATCTCGGAAATCTCGCGAATCCAGACCTGGCGCTCTTTATGCTCCATATTGAGGATGTCGTCTATCGCCCAATGGAAGTGATAAGCGATATACGCTACCTCCTGATAAAGCTTATCAAGGGGGTAGCTTAATACCCCCCCAGGCCTGTCCCCATATCCACTTCAAATTCGTGTTTGCATGCCGGACATGTCACCTTGATCGATGCGCTGCCTTCTTCATTGATCTTGCGGTAAAATTCCTGCAGATATGCCAAATCCGAGCTGAACAGCTCTTCAATGATGTTCGGTGTGATCATGCGAAGCGTACCAAGCTTGGTGATGACGCGGCTTAATAAAATGATGACGAGATACGCACGGTTGGCCTGTACACGATAATCCTGCAGAGGGGCTATTTCGTCCTTCGCCGTCGCAAGACGCATCACGCCTTCGCGATGAAGATTGCCGTCCTTGTCCACATAACCTTTTGGAAGTGTAAACTGAAACTCGGTCTGAAATGCCATTGCTTCTTTTCCCATTGAAAATCTTCCGCCACGCAGAAGATTGCGTTCATAAACAGGCACAATGCCCAAATACATACCTTATACTGTATAACGTCTGCGTAATCTTGTCACGCATTCACATCATTTGTTGTTAAAAAAAAACCGGGCTCACGATGAACCCGGTCTTTTTCTGCGCTCTGGGCTATTTCAGTTTGAATACCGTCTCCACGGTGCCAAACCGAATCAAATCGCCGTCCCGAAGGAACTTGCGCTCGATCTTCTCGTTGTTGATGTAAACGCCGTTGGATGAACCAAAATCACGTATCTCATAGCGCATGCCTTCGTCTGCCTTGATGGCTGCATGCTTGCGTGACACGGATTTATCGGCCAGATAGATATCATTCTCGGCATACGATCCAATCGTCGTCATGTCCTTCTTGATAAAGAATGTCGTATCCGCCATCGGCCCTCGCGTGATTTGAATCTTTCCGCGATCCGGCATCTTGTAATACGGACAGTCCGGCAATCCGCCGGAAAGACAGAACTCACCGTTAAATCCATACAGCTGCTGCGGTATCGTCTTGCCGCACGTCGAACAGCACACTTCCTGCGGACCCTCGTCGATGATGTCCTCTTCTTCGTTGTTGCGCCGGCTGATTACGATCACTGCCGCTGCAATGCCGCCTACCAGCACAATGCCGATTATCGTCAGCCACAGCCACATCCGGTTCTTCGAAAGCTCCGGCCATGTGATTTTGTACTTCACCTTGTCTTCCGAATTTGAGGTCTTCACGATGAAGTCCACGTTGTATTTGTTCGGCTCAAGATAGTGGTTGCCGTCCATGTTCAGCGTGGCTTCATAAATGTACTGACCGAAGATGTAGTTCTGCACATCGCGCTGAATCACCTGCTGAAAACGATCCGGCGCTTCGGCCATATAAAACGCACCACCAACGTTGTTAGCCATGCGCTGCAGCAGCGTGTAGTTCATCATGGCCTCTTTGCCATCGGGACTGTACGCAATCACGATTGGCATGATGTTGCTCTTCTTCAGCTCATCTGTGAATTGTCCAATCAGCTTGTTGGCCTTGTCTCTGTCTCCAACGATGGCACCTTCGGCATCGCTGACGAATACCAGGTATTTCTGTGAAACATTCTGCAAGCTTTGCAGTGCGGTCAGGGCCGGTTGGAATGACATGAACAGGTTTGGCTCAAGAACTTCACTGTTCTGCATGTTATTGATGGCCTGCGACAACGCCGATTCGCTTGCCCGCGACCAGCCTACAGCGACCGCATTCGTGTCGTACGTCACGACATTCAGCATATCTACTGGTCGGTTCAGGTTCTTAACCAGTCCGTCAAGTGCTGAACGAATGCCAAAGCTTTCTTCCGAATAATTCTTGGCAATCGGAATGACAAACAACACACCGACTCCCCGTTCGCCATCTGTGAACTGCTTGACTTCTGCTTTGACGATTTCCACAGGGCTCGCATCGATCTGCAGTGTGCAATTGTCGCTCGTAATACCCGTGACAGGCGTTTGTTTGCTGCGTAGACTAAAATACACCGAAACATGTGCTTCGGCGGCTTTTGAACCCTCTTCGGGAAGGTCAATGCCTGTGATATGCAAACCATCCTGCGCCACTGCCAGCGTCGGTAAAATCAGAAACAATAACGTAAACAAAATCTTGCGAATAATACCGCTCAGTCTTTGCATAGTTCACCCTCCTTGTCCGATTGTCTGTATTCCCCCCGCCGCCATGTTATCACATCCCCAAAAAGCGTACAAGTTCCGCAATTTTTTTGTTATGTTGCCGGGCTATCTGCGATACGCCCGGCTGCGGCGCTATTGCCTGTCGGCAATACGCGCCGCTGTCATGATGTAACTCAATCTGTCAGCACCAGATCATTGCGGTGCACGATGACATCCGACACATGAATCCCCAGAATCGACTCTATTTCATCCGAATGGTGCCCGGATATCCTGCGTATATCATCATCGTTATACTGCGCCAGTCCCCTCGCAAATACACGGCCCGACGCATCCGCCAGCTCCACGGCCTCGCCCTCGTCAAATCGTCCTTCTACCGACACGATCCCTTTGGGCAAAAGACTGCTCCCCTGACCGGTGATCGCTTGCCGTGCTCCAGCATCACATATAATGCGGCCTTTGGAACTCAGCGATTCCAGCCACGCTTTGTGCGTCGTTTGGCGATGTTCCGTTGAATACAGCAGCGTTCCTACCTCATGGCCTGCAATCGCCTGCGGCACCAGTTTTGGACGCTTCCCCTCCAGTAACAGCGTGGCTATCCCCATCTTCGCGGCCATACGGGCTGCCGCAACCTTGGTGATCATCCCGCCCGTGCCTACATCTCCGCTGCTGTCCTGCGCATACGTATCCAGCCGCGCATCACCGGCATCTATCGTGTCGATGCGTACTGCTGTTGGATCGCGCTTGGGATTCCCCGTATACACCGCGTCAATATCACTCATAATGATGAGCAAATCCGCTTTGCACAACACCGCAACCCGTGCCGACAGCGTGTCGTTGTCGCCAAAACGTATCTGGTCACATGTTACGGCATCATTTTCGTTGATGATGGGCACAACCCCCATCTTTATCAGCGTTTCCAGCGTTCGGCGCGCATTGGAATAACGCGTGCGATCCTCGAGATCTGCCCGCGTCAAAAGCAATTGCGCGCAGCGAAGATTATAATAACCAAGCTCTCGCTCGTAATCGTCCATCAGTAGCGATTGGCCAATCGCTGCCAGCGCCTGAAGCGTCGGAAGCGATTTCTTGCGATCGGGGCGTTCACACCCCATCACGCCTCGGCCCAGTGCCACCGCGCCGCTCGTCACGATGACGACATCACGGCCCTCCGCCCGAAGCTGCGCAACCATCTCCACGATGCGGCAAAATACGCCGCGATCCAGCGATTTGTCACTTGAACGCGTCAATACCGCGCTCCCTATCTTCAATACTATCAGACGCGATTTCGACAGCGATTGACGCCTGCTTTCGTTTTCCTGTTCCATATCTGCCTTTGCTGTTTCCTGTATGCAAAATTGCCCCAAAATGCCAACCTCTTCTTTGATAGATATTGTGTGGGGCATGAAGGACTAACGGCCACATGTCGCATTTACTATCGCACAATTCGCTCCAATTCGGTATATCTAATTGGTGGACGATGGCGCTGAATGCGTTATTATGGGTTGTCTGGAGGTCATTCGATGCGTGCTATTATCGCTTTGGCTATATCAATCGCTGTTCTATCCTGCGGATGCAGTCAGAATAAGCAGCCTCAGGCTGACAACAGTCCCGCCGCTCATGTGGATACTGCCATTTCACAACAAAATCGTCCAAATGCGGATGCACCTGTCGCTTCCAAATTTGATGCGCTGGCCGTGGAACAGCTGGATGGATTTGTCGAATCCGTGCAGCAGTCGTTTGGAATTCCAGGCATTGCCATCGGTGTGATTGATCACGGTAAAATCGTTTACCGCAAGGGATTTGGCGTCACGGATGTCGACAACGGTGACCCTGTCACCCCGCATACGCTTTTCAATCTCGGGCATGTGACCAAGGCACTGTCTGGTTATTTGATGGCCAGCCTTGTGCACGACGGGGGCTTTAAGTGGGAAACACCGGTGATTGACCTATTGCCCGTGTTTGATGCGAATGCTCCCGAAGTCACCCAGACGCTGACGATTGGCGACGCGCTCTGCGATTGCACCGGAATGCCCGGAAGCCTGATGGCAAGCTTTTTCATTTACGAAAACGACAGCTACTTCAATGCTCTCGATCGCATCCGAAAGATCTCCCGCATACCATTGCCCGGATCGCGCCATCACATGCCGATTCGCAGCCGAAATAACGCGCTGTTTTCGGTCGCATGCTATGCTGCTGCTCTCAGGCAGCACAGCGATCGTTCGGCCGAAGCGGCTTACCGCGAGCTGCTTCAGGAACGCGTACTTACACCCCTCAAAATGACTTCGACGACCTATACGCCGAATCCGCGCGAAACCGCATTTCCCCACGGCGTCACGCTTGATGAAAACGTGCGTCGCATCGTGCAGTCGCCAAATCGCACAATCTCATCCCTCGAACCCGCTTATGGTTTGTGGTCGAATGTCGACGATATGCTCAAACTCGTTCAGGCCGAGCTCGACAGCAAGATGCCCGAAAACCTCGAACGACGTAAGGTGCGCGCTGTGCGCGACGAAAATCGTGCACGTGGCATAGCCATGCGCATTCATCACAGGCGCGAACAGAATGTGCTCGTGTTTCAGAACGATCACGTCGGTTATGCAGCCATGATCTTTATGATTCCCGAACGAAAGCTGGGCGCGGTGATCCTTGCAAATGCCACTTTCGCAAGGTTCAATATCGATTTGATCGGCGCTAAAATACTCGATATCGCACTCGATCAGAGTTCGGCTGCATGGCTGCTCGAAGAGGCGACACACAAATTCCAGGCTGCACGCCAGACCGTCGCACGAATGATCGGAAATTATTGGAAGATTGAGCCCGATCACGCATGGTACAAACCGCTCGTCGGCACCTATCAGGAGGATTTGCTCGGAAAAATCACGATCTCCGACAACGGCTCCGAGATTATCCTGGATGCCGGTGAATGGCGCTCAAGACTGGGCGTTCGCATCGACAATTCCGGCGTCAAATCCGTGCTTCTCATCGATCCGCCGCTCGCTGGGCTCGTCCTCAATCCCGTCTTTGAAAAGAAAAAAGTCACGGCACTCGAAATTCACGAGCCCTTTGTGACCTATCTGTTCAAACCCGTTTCACCCTAAAAATGCTTTGCATCGACCGACGATTGCATCGAAACGCGCGCCTTCAACCGGCATGTCTATCCATTCGATCGCTTTGTCGGACCGGAACCAGGTGAGCTGACGTTTTGCAAACCGCCGCGTATCGCGTTTGGCGAGGACAAGTGCTTCCTCCAGAGAACATTCACCATTCAGATACATGGCGGCTTGCTTGTATCCAAGGGCTTTCAGCGGAAGCTGCTCAGACGGAAGCCCGGCTTCGATCATCATCTTTGTCTCTTCGATGATGCCTTCATGCCACATTTCATCCAGGCGCTTTTCGATTTTTTGATAGAGCATTTCGCGAGGCATGGTGCAGCCAAAAGCCAGCCGCTCGACAAACGACGATTTGAATCCATGACGTGATTGCTCCGAACTCAGCGTTTTTCCTGTGGTTTCAAAAACTTCGAGTGCGCGTTCGATGCGTACCCAGTCGGTAGCGTAGATTTTGGCTGCGCCCTCGGGATCGATGCGCTGCAATCGTTCATACATCTGCGCAATCCCGATTTCGTCGCGTTCGGCACGCAGGCGGGCCCGCACCTCGTCGTTGCGGGACGGGGCTTCGATTAATCCGTGAACGATGGCGCGATGGTACAGTCCGGTGCCGCCCGAAATTACGGCATGATGACCCCGCGATTCGATTTCGGCGATTTTGGTGCGCACATAGCTGCCAAATTCTGCGGCATCCATCGGCGGCCCCAGATGAATCAAATTGATGCCGTGAATGGGAACGCGTGCGCACTGCGCCGGCGTCGGTTTGTCGGTGCCTATTGCCAGTTCGCAATATACCTGCATCGAATCGACATTGATCATTTCGGCACCAAGCGCCTCGGCCAGACGCACCGAAAATCCTGTTTTGCCACTCGCCGTCGGACCGACGATTTGAATGATCTTGGGTTTGGGCTGTTCTGTCATGGGTGGGATTCCTTGAGGCGCGGCGTATCGGGGCGCAAGACCCGATAGACGCGCAGCGCGGCGTATTGTGCCGTTTGGCGGCACAATAGCTGCGCGCCAAAAAAAAAAGGCATGCCGGAAATCGACATGCCATGAGGATTTAAGCGGATTCGCGATTAATACTGGCCCGAGATGGAGAAGAAGAATTTCGTGTAGTTCTTGGAGGGGCTGACCGTATCGAACCACGGCAGGCGCAGGGTTTTGTTGTCGGCTGTTTTCCAAGGCTGCTTGCTGAACATGCCCAGGGTGAGGGTGAGGTATTTGATGGGCGAGTAGTCGAGGGCGATGGAGCCGGCGCTGACCTGTGCATGGCCGCGGCCGGATTTGGCGTATGGGTTGGTGAAGGCGTCTCTTTCCTTGTTGGAGTCGGTTTTGTAGCTCCAGCTGTCGGCGAATCCAAGGCCAACCGTGAGGCCAAAATTGTCGAAGAAGCGGTAACCAAACGAAAATGCGTTCGCCAGATCGATTTCGCCAAGGATGCCGTCGATGGCGATTTCGTCGCTGCTCAGGCTTTCGACGCCGGCATAGCGTGAAATCACATCGACCTCGCTGGGATCGACGGTCGCCGACGTGTATTTGTGGAAGCTGTGCGAGTACGCAATCTCATAGCCAATGCGGATCTTCGAGAATTTGATCTTCATCGCGATCGATGGCGTGATGGTGGTGTAAAGGTTGGTTGTCCACGAAGCTTTCGAGGTCGGAATGGTAAACGACACGTCGCCGGTAAATGAAATGGCGAAGTCTTTTTTGTCGTCGTAAGACCAGATTTCGCGCGTCAAACCGACATTCGTGTCGGCCCAGCGGAATTCATGCACGCCGTTCGTGCCGCCCGCCTTACTCATCCATACGCTGAAACCCGAGTCGGCATGAATATCGACATCGATTACCGGAATCGTGTAGTTGGCGCCAAACTCAAAGGCAAAGCGCGAACGCACCTTGCGCGCATATTTATGCTTGGTAAATGCGCCCAGGCCAATGTCAAACGTGGCTTTTCCAAAAACGCCCCAGCTCTTGTCATCTTTCTTGTCGGCATCTTTTTTATCGGCATCGGCCGATGCTGCATCACTTTTGGCGTCGTTAGTCGCAACCTCCGCACCGCCTGCAGAATCAGATGATCCTGCTCCGGACACCTCTCGGGGCCTGTAAGTTCCATCGTCTTGCGCTGCGGCCGCAGCCGGGATCAGCAAAACTGCCAACATCATCCATATCAATATTAGACGGCTGTTCATAGTGGAATATCCTTATCAAGTGCAACGTTATGTTGATCGTTATCTCATGTCCCATCGCATCCACCTGTTGCAATGTAGGCCAATGTCGTCTTATATGGTCGCTAAAGCTGTTTGTCAAGCAGTTATGTAATTTTATGCAAAAAGAACTCACTTTTTTGAACTCTTAGTGTTCAAAATTTAAAATTCAGCACCAATTTTGAAATAAATTCATGCGTCTTTTGGCCGCATGAAACCTTATTTATCGCGAATAAAACAAACGGTTTGCGGTGCTGACAGAGGGGGGCTTTTTGTATGGTGGGCGGCCTGCCTTGCACGGCCGCCGCCGTGGCTATCGTCGCATGGCGCCGATACGCCACGGCAGGGATCACCCTGCAGTGGCGGAGACGTTTAAAACGTCTTTACTTGGTTTTCACGCTATACACAAAGCTGGTTTTGGGCAGACGCAGCATGCGTTCACGAATGATATCGAACGGAACGATGGTGCCTTCGACGTATTTTTTCTGCAGATCGACCAGTGCCTGTTTGTCGCCTTTGGCTTTGCTCTGCGCGATGGCTTTCATCATGCGTTCGGCTGTTTTGGGCATTTTTTCGAGGTGGAGTACAAAAGCGCCTTTATCGGTGCCGTTTGCTGCGGTTGCATCGGCATCGAAAGTGACTGCGCCATCTTCGAGCATCATGCCCAGTTGTATGGCCGACAGCTGCGAATAGGGCTGGATAACGCCGTCACCGGTGGTCATGCCGCGCGAGATGTGGCCAAATGTCCAATAAATCGAATCGGCGTAGGTTTTATCGGCCAATGCCTGATCGATGACGCCTTTTTTGAGCAGATAGGGGATGAACCAGAGTGCCGCAGTCTGCGCCTTGAGCTCTTCAGCCATTGAAGCGAGCGCACCGCCGTAGATCTCTTTGTCTTTCTTGCCCTTGACGGTGTATTCGTGTGCGGGGCCAAGGTTGTGGGCGGCTTCGTGAAGGATGGTCGAAAGCAGACCGGGAACGACGCCGTCGCCGAGCAGAGCCAGATCTTTCTCGGTAAACAGGGACGAGGCGAGGGTTTTGCGGTTGCGCAGGCTGTCGGGATCGGTATAGAGGTTGCTCATGGCGACCGTACGTCCGCGGCCTTCGTTCGCCACAGGACCCCAATTGGGCAGCGACTGACCGATGGTGGCACCAAAGGGATCGCGGTCATCACCGCTGTTCGTGACGATATCGATAAAGTCGGGCAGATGGAAGCTGACCTTGCGGGCCTTATAGGGTTTCCCTGCGATGCCTGCGATTTGCTTTTCCATGTCCTGCTGCAGCGGATTCAGTTTGTTCTGCCATTCCAATGCATCGGGATTGATGCGGGCAAAAGTGAGGTGGAATCCGGCGTGATGTGAACAGGGTTCCCAATAGGTTTCATCGGGGGCGACACGCACATACCATGCGGAATTCGTCGAATTCATTGCGGCCCACGCTTCGTTGGCGGGTTCCCAGTCGTTCGTCAAAAACGAATTGGATGCAGCTTCGAGATATTTCTTCAGTGCGGCTTCCTTTTCATTGCCATCCAGTGCTGCTGCTGCCTCCTTGAGCGCGTCGCTCACGGCTGTCATCTCATCTTTAAAGAATTCGTTATAGGGCACGGGCTTGAGATCGTCGCCGTCCTTGACCACGACCGAGAAATGGTCGAGCAGTGTGGCCGCATCCTTGCGCGCATCGAGTTCTGCACAGAAGTTGGGGTTCGTCTGCAATTCTGCGGGATAGACGCCAACGGGCACTCTGTCGGAACCGGCGATGGCACGGGCTGCGCTGTCGTCCTTCATTTTGGGACTCTGCGGATCCACGCCCCAGTTGCGGCGTATCATGCTGCGCGATAACACATCCGATGCCGGCACCTTGTCCAGAATCTTGTCGATACCCACCTGACGCGCATACAGGTTATCAATCAAAGCGCCCACTTTGAGCATCGCTTCGACAAATGCACGTTCCTTTTCGTCGCTTTTGCTAAAGTCTGATGCAACCAGTGTGACGGCACCCTGGTCGAGCTCTTCCGCGACTTTCGAAAGCCGCTGTTTCTCAGCATCATCCACCTGGGCTTTTTTGATCTCGGCCGATATATGCTCGGCGATTTTTTGCTTCATAGCTTCCCAGTCGGCTTTGTCATCAATGCTCGATTGGGGATCTTTCAGACCTTCAATCACGCTGTCCAGATTCTGGCCGCACCACTGCAAATACAACAGACTATCCTTGTTTGAAACTGCAGAAAACGCAGAATCCTTCATCACTGCAACCATCTGGTTGTAGGCCAGGTAAAAATCTTTTGTAAATTCACCCTTTTCGTCTTTCCAGACGAACGAATCGGAGGTCGGATAAAAATTCAACGAAACCAGATTGGCTGGGGTGACTTCTTTGCTTGGGGTTTCTTCGAATGTCCAGAAAATGGGCAAATTCAGTCTGACTGCTGCAAGATTAAAGTCGTTGCGGTTGAGCTGTGACAAATCCGGTTTTTGAACATTGGCAGCCGATGCGACAACATCCGCAAGAAATCGCGACATCACAGCTTCGTTTGCAATTGCCTGATTATCAATGTTTTCTTTATCCTTACCCATTAATCCACTCACCAAATCACATCCATTCAAACCTAATGCAAGCAGAACTGCTGCAATGACAATTTTTCCTGATCTCATTGTTTCTCCTGATTTATTTGTTTTTGGGGGCTTTCCAGCGCGGATCGCCATAAGCAATAGTTTTGCCAATCGTTTCGTTTGGCGTTAAGCGTCGCAGCATCTGGACGACGAATCGTCCCGCCTGCGGTGCAAAAAAGACCCTGCGTTTCTGGAATCCCATTTTTATAAAACAGCGCTGTGCCCGTTTGTTGTTGGCATAAGTTTCAAGGACGACAAGTCCGAAGCCTTCGACAGACAGCAGACGCAAAAATAATTTCAAAGCCTGGGAACCGATGCCACGGCCCCAGTAATGCTCATCCGCGATCACGATCCCCAGCGTACACTGGCAGGTCTGCTCGATAAAATCCCTCGCCGTAATCGTCCCGACCGGCTCACCGTTCACCACGATGATGCGCTCAAGGATCTGGCCATTTTGCTGGGCCAGCAGGCGATCCATTGCATACTCATCCAGCGACATCTGGCGTGGATAATCATCGGCCCAATACACGACGTTGGGTTTAAACCGAAGATCATAAAAATGCGCATAATCCTCGAAGGATGGATTTTTGAGCGTGACTCGGTATGGCATGAGGTTACAGCATATTAAGGAAAGAATTCGATATGCCCCGTGTGGCGTTCCATATCAGCAGCCCCCGGTTGGAGCATAGCGACTACCGGGGGATGGGCGAATGATTAAGGACGAACCCCGTAGGGGTTCCACCAATCATGCGCTTTGTCATATTGAACCCCTACGGGGTTCGGGGTGTTTGGGATATCCTTTACCCCCCGGCGTTGCCGGGGGCTATTCATATGAAAGTCCTACGGACTTTGGGAGAATTGATGCCACAAGCTATGAGCCCTAAGCCATAAGCCACAAGCCCTCAGCCCTAAGCTACAAGCCATAAGCCATAAGCCATAAGCCCTAAGCTACAAGCCATAAGCCATAAGCCATAAGCCATAAGCTACAAGCCATAAGCCATAAGCCATAAGCCACAAGCCCTAAGCCCTAAGCCATAAGGCATAAGCCATAAGGCATCCATAGCCACAGTCTGGGGCAGAGCCCCAAGAACTATTTCACCTTGGCACCCGGGGCACGCAGAATCGTTCCCGGAAGCTCCAGACCTGCATCATCGCTTGCTGCCAGCACCATACCGCACGATTTCAGACCGAACATCTCGCGGGGCTTGAGGTTGGTGACGACGAGCACAGTGCGTCCGACCATCGATTCGGGCTCATAATACTTCGAAATGCCCGATACGATTTGAACCGGGCCGTCCGGATGTCCGATCTCGATTTGGCTGCACAGCAGTTTGTTCGATTTCTTCACGCGTTCGCAGGCCAGCACTTTGCCAACGCGGATATCGAGTTTTTCAAAATCCTCAAAATCGATGAGCGGCTTGAGCGGTTCGCGCACGATTTCGGCGACTTTGTGTTCTTCTACTTTTTCCTCGCCAGGCAGCACTTTGGCTGCCGCTGCAGCTGCTGCAGCTTCGGTTTCGTCTGGAACTGTGAGCGCATCAAATGTTTCGCGTTCGGGGCGGATATAGGTCTTTTCGACATGTGAAATCACATTGCCGTCGCCCAGGCAGTTGTCGATATCGGCAAGATTCTGGTCGGGCAGATTGAGCTGTGCAAAGATCTTTTCGGCAAAATCGGGCACCACCGGTTTGATGGCGATGGCAATCAGGCGAACGACTTCGGCGCATGCCGTTACAATGGCACGTGCTTTTTCGATATCGGCGTTTTCGCCTTTCAGATAGCTCCACGGGGCCTGATTCTGATAGAACAGATTGGCTGCATTGCCAATTTCGCAAATGGCTTTGATGGCAGCTGCGAGATCGACATTTTCGTAGGCTTTGCAGATTTCGGCCAGACGTGCTTTGGTATCGCCAATCAGCTTGCGGCAGTCATCGTCAAAACGCGCAGCCGACAATTTGCCGTCCAATTTGGTTTCGGCAAATGAGAACGAGCGGTTGTGCAGATTGGCGAGGTTGTCGATGAGACCGGATCGCACGCGGAAATAGAAATCTTCGATGTTCAGATCGATATCGTCGACACCGGTTGAGAGCTTGGCTGCAAAATAAAACCGCAAATAAGCCGCAGGCAGCGTTTTGAGATATTTGGACGCCAGAATAAACGTTCCTCGCGACTTGCTCATCTTGGTGCCGTTGACGGTGAGGAAGCCGTGCGCATGCACGCGTTTGGGCAGCGCATAGCCAGCGACTTTGAGCATCGCAGGCCAGAACAGCGTGTGGAAATAGATGATATCCTTGCCAATGAAATGCCAGATCTCGGTTTTGTCGTTTTTCCAGTAATCATCGAATGATTTGTTATTGGCTTTGCACCAGGCCATGGTTGAAGCCATATAGCCAATCGGTGCATCCATCCAGACATAGAAATATTTGTCGGGATAACCAGGAATCTCAAAGCCAAAATAGGGTTTATCCCGCGAAATGTTCCAGTCCTTGAGGCCTTCTTCGATCCAGGTCATCACGAAGTTTTCGACTTCGGATGACAGCGCATCGGATTTCGCGAAATCGCGCAAAAAGTCGGCGAGTTCACTCAGCGAAATGAACAGATGCTGGGACTCGCGGATGACTGGTGTTGAGCCATCCAACACGCATTTGGGCTCGACCAGATCGATGGCATCGTATCGGTCTTTGCAGACTTCGCAGACATCGCCGTACTGATCTTCTGCGCCGCACTTGGGGCATTTGCCTTTTACATAGCGATCGGGCAGGAAACGGTTCAGCGATTCGCTGTAGAGCTGTTTGATTTTTTCTACGCGCACAAGTCCTGCAGCCTGCATCTTTTCAAAGATATCATAAGCCAGGGCTTTGTTTTCTGCGCTGTGCGTGGTGTAGTAATTCGTAAAGGCAATGTCGAAGCCCTTAAAATCAGCTGTATGGCTTGCATACGTCTCTTTGATGAGGTCTTCGGGGGCGATTCCGCGTTTCGTTGCGCTGATTTCGATCGGCGTTCCATGCGTATCATCACCGCACATATACAGGGCTTCGTGACCCATCATGCGCATTGCTCGCGCAAAAATATCGGTTTGAATCGTCTCGACCATGTGGCCGAGATGAATGGGACCATTTGCATACGGAAGACCACTCGTTATCAACAGACGCCTTTTTTCCATCGATTTCTCCATGAACAATTGCTTTTATATCGGCGCAAAAATCGCCAATTTATCTATATACCACAGGAATTATACAAATTGGAATACCATGTAGGTTTATGGAGGTATTTTATCATTGTCAAACAACCGGCGTTCCTCTGCAGACTGCGGGGGTAGCGGCGTATTGGGGCGCAGCCCCAATAGACGCGTAGGGGGCTTGGCCCCCTCCATCAGGTCAAATAATTGCTATCCGGTGAAATCGTATTAAGTATGTTTGCGGATGATCGATGGACGAATCCGCATCACAACCACAGGACATTGGATATGGCAGGGAAGCTTTGGTTTACAATTGGGATGTTATTTGGCATGGGGTGTTACCCGGCCTGGGCACAGGATGCACCGAAACTGCGCACCATTGATGGCCGGCAGGCGAATGCGGCTGTCGATGCGGCTGTGCCAAAAGCTGCGCCCGAAACTGCAAAGGAATCGGTAAAAGCAGATCAGAAGCTGCCGGTTTCGGATATTCAGCTGCCTGCTCCGGCCTACATTTCCAAATCGACGCGCAAGGAACTGGCCAATCGCGTGGCTTCGCTTTACAAGCTTAATGCCATTCGAAATTCGACGGTGGGGGTGCAAATCGTCGATCTGGACAGCGGCTCGGTGATTTATGCGCATGACGAAGACAAGCTGCTCAAACCGGCGTCGAATACCAAGCTCGTTACGACTGCTGCTGCGATGGGCATTCTGGGGCCCGATTACCAGTTCAAGACGGAACTGCTGGCGCAGGGCAAGATCGATAAAGGCGTTCTGAACGGGAATCTTCAGCTGTATATCGACCACGATTTTACCTGGTCTGTGCGGTTTTATGAAGCGGGCGATGTGCCGATGCGCGGGCTCATTCAGCAGCTCAAGGCGGCCGGAATCAACAAAATTAACGGCAAAGTCATCGTTTCCGGATACGTCGTATTTGGCGGGCAGCCGACGAATACGCTTGATTCAGCGGCGCATTTACGGCGAGTGGCAAAGAATTTCGAGACGCTGCTTTCGCAGCAGCATGTTCAGCATGGTAAATTTGAAGTATCACAGACTGCCAAACGCAGCGGCACACCGGTAGCGACCTGGCTTTCGCCAATGCTTTCGGAAGCCATTGTACCGCTGAATCGGGCGAGCCATAACGAATATGCCGATATGCTTGCAATGGCGATGGGCGCAAAAGTCTACGGAAAAAGCACGTATGCAGCAGGCACAAAAGCCATTTCAGAATGGCTCGAAAAGAATCACCTGAATATCAAAGGGTTTCGGCAGAACGATGGTTCGGGATTGTCGCACGAAAACCGCATGAGTGCTGCATTTTTTACGTCGCTGGTTGCACACATGCTCAAGTCGCCGTATGGACGCGAGTGGGCAGCTTCGTTGTCGATTTCCGGATATGACGGCACTTATGGCGGCCGCATGGCCGGGGATTCGAGCAAAGGCCGGGTCTATGCCAAAACCGGGACGCTGCGCGATACGATTTCGTCGTCTGGTTTTTTGGTAAACAAATACGATGGCCATACGTATGCGTTTTCGGTGCTGGTGAACGGGATGCGCAACCGAAAACTGACGCGGCAGGCGATCGACCGCATTCTGAGCGTCTTTGCTGGCAATCACATGGGCAGCCAGATGCCTGAAACCCCGCGCTTTGCTTCATTTCGTCAGGAAACCGATGGACGCGTGATGGCGCGGTGGGATGCCGTTGCGGATGTCGTCGGATACCGCGTTTACCGCAGCTTTGATGGCAATACATGGCAGGTCGCTGCCGAAACCAAAGATACGGCACTCGTCATGCCCGATGAAGGTGCGCACCTGCGAATTACAGCTGTAAAACAAAATGGGATGGAGAGTCTGCCGTCACTGATTTATTCGTACCGTCCCGGCAAGAAGAAACTCACCATTATCGAAGCGGCGCAATGTCGGTCGGATGATGCGATGCGTCCGGCCAATCATCTGATTGCGCACGAAAGACCTTTGGGTGCGCTGGCTGGTGCAGATTGGGGTGTGGAGACGATTCGAACGCAGGACAATGCGCCGACCGATGCCATGCTGTACCATGCGACTGTATGCAATGGAGAACTCAAAATCACCGACTTTAAGCCGGTTCCCGAGATTCCAACGATTATCAATATCGTCGATGCGCACACGCTCACACAAGAGCACAGCACGTGTGCGCCGGAATCCGGTAAGCTGATGGGATGCTTAGGGGAACCGGCCGTCAGCCGCGACCGGAGGCTTGGCGACCTGGATAAGAATTACAGGCTACGCAAAGCCGCCGGCTCCGGTTCTACACGACCGTCGAGTGTGAACAGCTGGAACGGGGCGAAGACCGTTCTCAAACTCGCTTCAATGCCGGTCGCGATGAGATCGACGACTTCGAAAGGCGGTTCGATCACCGTCGTCGGATTCGATCTGCAGGCACTCGACAGTCAGGCATCGCTCGACAGCGTCTGGAATAAACTGATGCAGTAAAGGTATAGATTTCCTACATTCTGTTTTTTTTGACGGCCTGCGGCCGTGAGCTCAAGTATAGATGCGGCTACGCGCCGCAGGCGGCAAGGGGCGTTGTTCCGCGAACGCCCCTTGCAACCCCGCGCGTCTGGGGGCTCTGCCCCCCGCCCCCCGGCTTATTTTCTATGTATTCCTATTGCGCCGCTGAAACGCCGTCCATGGCGTTACATCGACGCGCCCGCCAACGTCCTGTTGGCGGGTAAGTTTTAAGCTCATCATGATATCCTGCATACATATGCCATTAACCAAAAGACTAAAGGTCATCATGATAAGCCATGATATCTGTCACGCGCCGACACGACGTCGGCGCGCACGCCTGTGCTCGCCTGGATGGCGATTCACAGGCGTGAACCGGATTGAATAGAACTCAAAACCCCAATAGGGGGTCCGGGGGCTTCCCCCGGCTGCGCGGGGGTTGGCAGGGGGTGTGCGCAGTGGCACACCCCCTGCCCGCTGCGGCGCGTAGCCGCGAAAAAATGTGCTTACGGCGCAAGCCGTCCGAAAAAGAATGTAGGAAATGTATACAATAACTACATTCGGTAATTGTGTTTGATGAGCTTTTTCTCGGTCAGGGTCGTTTTGACCTGTGACGCCGCATCAGTTGCCAGATTGCGAATCGCAAGCGATTTATAGGGCACATTGTCTTCCAGACAGTGTCGTTCGCGCGTGGAATGCGTCCACGTCTCAGAACCGGGGACATCGGCAATATCGATGCGTTCAAAACATGGATTGGCTTGCAGATACTCATCAACGGCCTCGAAGTAATCGAGCACGTCGGTTTTGAGAACGAAACAGCCGCCGGGTTTCAGGAAGATATGCGCCATTTCAAAAAAGCCGTCATCGAGCAGGCGGCGTCTGGCATGCCTGCGTTTCCACCAGGGATCGGGAAACAGCACATAGATGGCGCTCAGCGTTCCCGGCTGGAACAAAATGGGGATGGCCAGTTTGGCATCTGCATGGATCACATGGCCGTTGTCGAGGCCCTCGCGGGCAAGTTTGTTGGCCGAAACGCGGCATAAAGCCGATTTGAGCTCGACACCCAAAAATGAAACATCGCGTCGTCCCCGCGCCAGACCGAGCAAAAAACAGCCACGGTTTGAGCCGATTTCCACTTCGGCTGGAAGCGGTATCGGGTTCTGTGCCGACCACTTTAATATTTCTTCGACTTCATCCGAACGGTATTGCAGTACTTCGTCGGGAACATAAGGGCCAAAGGGTTGTTTTTTCAACTCTGTCCAATTGGGGTTCATCGGGGTCATTCGGCGGTACCTCTGGAAATGATGGGAAGCAGCGACTGCGCAGCATCGGTGTAGGCGCGTTTGACGACACTTCCTGTTTGTCGTGATGCAGGCAAATCGGCTGGATGCAGATTTTCGGGACTATCTGAAACCGGCACATTGGGTTCGAATAATGCCGCGACTTTTGAACTGATATCCCGTCCGAAGAAAATGATCACACACAGCGTGAGGATCATAATGATCAATGTCGGGATTTTGCTGGCTGGCTTTGGCTTTTTGTATTGTGCGCGTTTTCTCATAAGACCTAAGCCTCCGGCGCACGGGCCGAGAGAACAATAAACTCAGGAATGTCCTTGAGCGGCGCATATTTCGGCGTGATCACGATATCATAGTCGTTGCCCTGCAGAATTTCGCCTGCCATCGCCGTGGGCACGAGTACGCTCATCGCCGAATTGTTCTGGCGCATTTTGACACGGGCATAGACGTGATTGAGACGCTTGACGAGTACGATGCGCACGTTTCGCACAAGAAATGTGGGCTCTTTGTTATAGGCACCAAACGGCCCGAGCTGTTCCAGATAGCGATTCTGCCACAGTTTGAGCAGTTGCACGATCGTGGCTTCGGCGTCGATATCAAGGCTGCGTTTCGGGGTTGAAGTATTCGACATCGTGATGCGCGCAAACTTCTCCAGACGTGTCTGCAGCTCCGGAATGTGTTCAGCTTTGATGTTCAGTCCTGCGGCGCTGTGATGACCGCCAAAATCATCGAGCAAATCCTTGCAGCTCGTAAATGCATCCAGAATACTGAATCCTTCGGGACTGCGCGCAGAACCGCGCCCTTTGCCGTCTTCAATGGCGATCACAACCGCCGGCTTGTAGAATTTATCCAGAATGCGGCTTGAAATGATGCCCAAAATACCCTGCTGCCAGTTCTCCTTGGCAATCACGATTATCTTGCGGCCTTCGAGCACCTGCTGCTGCGCCATGGCTGTGGCTTCATTAATCATGGCCGCTTCGACATTCTGGCGCAGGTGATTGTAGTTCTCCAGACTTTGCGCAATTTTTTGTGCCGCCGTATAGCGATAGGCTGTGAGCAGCTCGACGCATTCGTTTGGATCTCCGACGCGTCCTGCTGCATTGATGCGCGGTGCCAGACGGTAGCAAATCGTGCGTTCGGTGATGTAGTGCTCATCCGCACCCACGTCGCTCAGCAATGCCGCGATTCCACTGCGCTTGCGCTTGCGAATAACATCCAGGCCGACCGATACAAACATCCGGTTCTCACCGAGCAATGGCACGACATCGGCGATGGTTCCCAGACATACCAAATCGAGCATGTCCATCAGTTCCGGTGGCTGCAATCCCAAATCCGCATACAGATGGCGCTTCTGTGCTTCCTGTATCAACGCATCGACCAGATGAAACGTCACGCCAACTGCCGCCAAATCCTTGTATCTGAACGGCTCATCGGGTTGTTTGGGGTTGAGTATCAGCGTATCGGGAATCTGTTCGGGGGGCGCATGATGATCCACAATAATCACATCAATGCCCATCTCTTTCAGATGCTCGACTTCCTTAAAACCACTCATGCCGCAATCGACGGTGATGAGGAGATTCGGCTTGCCGCCGGACAGCGCGGCTGTGAGCGTTTCCTCGTTAAATCCGTGGCCGTCCTCTTTGCGGCGCGGCAAAAAATAGCGTACCTTGCCGCCAATATATGTAAAAAACTGGTACACCAGCGTCGTCGATGTGACACCATCCACGTCGTTGTCACCAAATATCAGTATCGATTCCTGCTCGGTAAATGCTTTTAAACAGCGGTCGACGACCGCCTTCATATTCTTAAGAATCCATGAATCTTCAAGGTCATCGAGCGACGGATGCAGAAACTGCTCGGCCTGGGCCTGGTTGCGAATACCCCGGTTATACAGCACGCTCGTCAGAAGCTGGGTCTCATTCAGATCGCTTGCCAGCGAATCGACAATCTCGTTGTCCAGTTCCTTTAAATTCCAATACTTGATATCGGATTTGTTATTTGAAACGCCATCACTCATGTAATTTCTGCCGGATTGGATGGGGGTGGAATATATGGGTACAAACAAATTGCGCCCGATACCGTTATACAGCGGTTCGGGCGCAAATAGAACAAATAATCAGTTCACTAGATTTCTGCCGGAATGTCTTCGACCGCTTTGCGCGCTTCATTGCGCTTCTGCATGTTTTTAAACCAGCCGTCAAAGTAAATCAAAAACGGGCATGAAACAAACATCGAATTGAATGTTGCCAGGCAGATGCCGAATGTCATGATAATGGCGAAATCGCGTGTCGTTCCGGTCGCGATGATTGCCATCGGGATGATGGCCATCAATGTCGTGATACTCGTGATGATGGTTCGCGTTAAACATTCGTTGATGGCTTTGTTCACGATGCCCGGGAATTTCTTGTCGGGCTCGGCAAGTGCCACGTTTTCTCTCACGCGGTCGAAGGTCACGATCGTATCGTTGATACCGTAACCGACCAGACTCAGGAATGCCGCGACAACCTCAAGCGTGATCTCAATCTGGGTGATCACCACAAATCCAAACGTAATCAGCGTGGTGACTGTCAGCGAAATAACAGCTGAAGGTGCATAACGCGTATCGAAACGAATGCCGATATAGAGCAGCATCAGGCCCAGGGCCAGAAAAATACTGACAATGGCATCGGTTCGGAACTTCTCGCCAACATCGGCGCCTACCATGGTGATGCTGTCGATACCGGTATGGGCGTTAAATTTCTCGCCAAAGACGCGGGAAAGCAGATCCTGGACGTCTTTTTGTACGCCGGTAGGATTGACCAGATAACGCTGGGATTTCTCGTCGTAAGAAACGACCGATTCGAGATCGGCAGATTTCAGCATGTTGCTGATTGTTTCGGCAGCAATGGGCGTTTCGGGAGCGGTTTTGCCTTCCGGGGCAATGAGCGAAACGAAGAAATCACCACGGATTCCTTCATCTGTGCTGCTGTCACACGATGGCCACTGGCCAATGACCAGATTGCCGCCCGTCTGGGCTTCGATGGCTTTATCCATCGCAATGCGCACATCGGCTAACTTGGTGCATCCCAAAGTCGTTGTCGTGCGCGTGCGCACCACATAGCTTGAGCTTTCTTCGGAACCGACACTCTGCACCGAGACGCTCTCAAATCGCGCATCTTCGACGAATGCGGCTCGCACTTCTTCGGTGGCTACGGGCTGATCGAAATGCACTGTAATCGATGTTCCCCCCTGGAAACTCGTGCCCCAGTTCGGATTGGTGCCCTCAACCGGCAGCAGAATCATTAAAACACTGGCAATCGCAAGAAATACAAGCGTCGTCAGAATGGGCTTGTGGGCCGGAATAAACGGGATGTTGGTATTGGGTTTGATGATTGAAAAAATAGCCATAATGAAGCCCCCCGCCTATATCGACAGCTTTTCGCTGTTCAGACGAACCTTGAGTTCAAAGATCGTTTTCGTGACAAAGAAAGCAGCATAGACCGTGCTGATAATACCGAGCAGCAGGGTAACTGCGAATCCCTTCACAGGGCCGGAACCAAAATTCATGAGCACAACTGCGGCAATGGCCGTTGTGATGTTCGAATCCAGAATCGTCCACAATGCCTTTTCGTAACCAATGATGATGGCTTTGCGCGGCGTTTCGTTCGACCGCAGCTCTTCGCGGATACGCTCAAATACGATGACGTTGGCATCGACCGACATACCGACGGTGAGCACGATACCGGCAATACCAGGCATGGTGAGCGAAGCGCCCATCGAAGCCATACCAGCCATGATGAACAGAATGTTTATCAACAGAGCGAACGATGCAATCAAACCGGACTGTTTGTAGTACAGAATCATGCCGAAGAATACGAGCGCAAAGCCCCATGCGAGTGCTTCCATACCTTTAACAATCGAGTCCATACCCAGTGACGGGCCGACCAGGGTTTTGAACTCCTGGCGGATTGGGGCAGGCAGCGAACCCGAACGCAGCGAGACAACCAGATTGTTGACTTCGTTCATGGTTTCCTGACGATTGCCGCGGCCCATTTCGATGGAGACGTTTCCGCCGGGGATTTCGCTGCGGATCACAGGATCGCTTACCAGCTGATCGTCCATCAGAATGGCCAGCTGATCACCGACATGCTTTTTGGTGACTTCATAGAACAAATCGCCGCCGGTGCGGTCGAGCTTTAATGCAACATAAGGCATTCCGGTGTCGGGATTGCTTGCAGGATAGGCGGTTTCCACGTTTTCACCGCCGAGCGTCTGATTCGAGCCTTCCATGATGTTGGTGTGCACCAAACGCATACGCCAGCTCGTCGGAAGCGTTGCAGGATCGACGTCTTCGGCGACTTCCATCTTGCGCTCGCGCAAATCCACTTTTTCAAAAACGACTTCGCGACCGCTTGGAATCTCGTTCTCATGCAGCTGCACGTAGGCTTTCAAAATATCTTTGCCGCTCGTTTCAATGCGTTTGCCTTTCATCACATCGTCTGCACGCAGCGAGTTGCCCGAGATATAAATCTGGTTCTCTTTGGTGAGCCCCTGCGCGAGCTGTCTGAATGTAGTCAGCGCCTCGTTTTTGTCGGCCACGAGCTTGAATGACAATACGGCGGTTGTCGAAATCAGCTTTTCGGCGCGTTCGACGCCCTTGCGCGACAAACCTGGCAGTTCAACTGCAATATTGCGGCCGTTTTCAATGCGCACCGTCGGCTGGGCAACGCCAAGACCATCGATACGTTCGCGGACGATTTCAACCGCCTGCTGCACCGCCGATTCTTCCTGCTCGTTAAAGTAGTTCTCGCGCAGCGCCAGGGTGACCTGGGCACCGTCTGTTTTGGCAACCGTAAGAATCGGATAATCGCGCATGAATTCTTCGGTCAGCACACTTGTATCGGCAGCATCGGCAAATGTCAGATAAATCTGATTCTGCGGACGATCGACTTTGTAATCGACCACTTTGCCGTTCTCGGCCAGTGCGCTTCGCATGTTCGCCGCATTCGAGGCCAGCTTGTCGTCGATGGCTGTGTCGATATCGACGCGATAACGCATCATCAATCCGCCCTGCAGGTCGAGACCAAGCGACAGCGTGTTTGGTTTCAGCGATTTGGGAATCGCATTATACCAATCGGGAAGCGGCGGATTTCGAACGGCTTCTTCGTCGTTCAAATCGTCGGCCATCTCGTCCGTGACCTCCGGATACAGCATCATTTCTACGACTGTTGGCATCAAAATATAGCAGGATGCCAGTATCAAAAAGAATAAAAGGGCAGTTCGTAACCACCAACTTCGCGACATCGCGACACCTCTTTTTCTACACCACATCTGGTGCGGTTATTGGTTAATTCTGGTAAATCTCTGGTTTCCAACGGACAATTATTTGGCAATTTCCTTGTTTGCGGCACCCGAAAGCTCGGCTTCGGTCACGACGCGCGCTACACCCTCGCGATGAATCTTGATCTTTGTCGCGTCGTTTACGCCGATTTGAATCGTCAGCATTTCACCTTCAACATTTGTGATGGTGCCAAACACGCGGCTGACCGTCTCGATTTTGTTCCCCGGCACCAGCGCATCGAGCATTTCTTTGCGCTTCTTTGCCTGCTTCTGCTGGGGCAAAATCATCAGGAAATAAAACACGACAATGATAATAATCAGTGGAAGAAATCCACCCAATGCGTCCATATCGGGAAACTCACTCAAATACTGTGGTTAAAAGCAAATAACGGCAATCATTCTCATATTTGGCCGTTTTGCGACAAAAAACGTCGCACGCTATTATCAGATATAGGTGAACAGGTCAACCGTAAATCGGGTTTGTTGCATTCAGGGGGCACCGCCCCCTGCGCGGCTATTGGCTGCGCCAATACGCCGCTGCCCCCTGCGGCTATTGGCTGCGCCAATACGCCGCATTGGATGATCTCCGGTGACTCGGAGAGACGTTCCATGGAACGTCTTTACAAAGATTGTCATGGAACGTCTTTACAAAGTTTGGGACAATCGGCGGGCTTTTTCGACAAACTCGCGAAATCCCTTTGGCTGCGGCGCGGTTATCGTCAGCATTTCGTGCGAGATGGGGTGCTCAAACGCGATCGATTCGGCATGCAGGCACATGCGCTGGGGATCGATGCTGCGCAGGCTGCGAAGCAGCGGCATGCCGTACAGCGGATCGCCCGCAATGGGCAGACCAATAGACGACAGATGCACGCGGATTTGATGCGTTCGGCCCGTGTGCGGCTTGCAACTGAACACCGACAAATGCCCGTCCCTCAGTCTCATGTGATCCTCGCAAACAAATTCTGTATCTGCGGGTTTTCGGTGCTTGCCGCCGATGCAGAATTTCTGGATTTTCTGATCGGGCACTTCACCAATGGGGGCGCGGATTTCGAATGGCTCACCCGAAAATGGATCGGCGGGTGCGATGTTATCCTGCAACACTGGCTGCAGCGCGGAAATACAGATGGCGCAATAGACTTTTTGAATCGTGTGCGACTGGAACTGCGCGGCCATGCCGCGATTGGCTTCGGGAGATTTGGTCAGCACGATGACGCCCGACGTGAGCACGTCCAGGCGGTGATGCAGGCCTGCGTAAGCATTATTTCCCCTTTGCTGCTGCAAATAGCGGATGACTGCATCGTAGCAGTTGTCCCGCGAGCGATCGGGCGTGGGCTGGCTTGGGATGCCCGCAGGTTTGTTCACGGCGACCAGATAGTCGTCTTCCCATAAAATATCCGACTGGGTGATGTTCCAGATTCGGGGTTGTTGGTGTGTTTTCATATCGGCAGATGTGGCCGCGCGTATGCAATAGCGCGGCGCGTCGTGCGTATCGGGCTTGCCCGATAGCACGCGCACTTAAAAAAAAAGCCTGCATGCCATTGGCCGCAGGCTTCGTTAAATACTTGATATCCGTTATTTTCCGGTTTTTTTGAGGTCGATGAGGATCATCTTGGTGACCGTCTTGAGGCATTCGAATACGCCTGTGCCATTTGAAGCAACTGCCTCGAAATCCGGCACTTTCGGGTACCAGCGGTTGAGCTCGCTGCGCAGCGTATCGACTGGCAGGGCACTGGGAAGATCGCGTTTGTTGTACTGGATGACAAACGGGATTTTTTCGACGTCATAGCCGTAGGCCTCGAGATTGTCGAGGAGATCGTCCATCGAAATCAGGTTGGCTTCCAGACGATCGGCCTGGCTGTCGGCCACAAATACGACACCGTCGGCACCTTTCATGATGAGGCGGCGGCTGTTGGAATAGAACAGCTGACCAGGGACGGTGTACAAATGCAGACGTGTCTTGAATCCGCGGATTTCGGGCAGTTCAATCGGCAAAAAGTCGAAATAGAGCGTTCGTTCCTGCTGCGTTTCGAGGCTGATGAGCTTGCCGCGCGTTTCGTCGTTCGTCGCCGAAAAGATATGCTTGACGTTGGTCGTCTTGCCGCAAAGTCCCGGTCCGTAATACACAATCTTAAGAACGATTTCCTTTGTCGTATAATTAAAGAATGACATGAATCTACCCTGTGAATCGGAAAAAGTGCCAAAACGGATATGTTCCGTCCGTTCAATATGCCGTCTTAAGAAATAACCCCAAAGGCCGTGAATTGTCAAATATCGTATCTTTTTTTGATCAATTTGATCGGATGGGGGGGCTTTGGTGTAGGTTTTAGGCCGACTTTGGCGATCGCCTGTGCATGATGTATCTGCGGCGCACCGGTGATTCAGTTGTCTGGGCAGCCCTCAAATATCAGCGCGTCCAGCCTGTTGTTCAGCAGAATCCCGCGTTCGGTGGTGCGCATCGCGCCGTTGCGCTGCCGCTCGATGAGCCCGCTCGCCATGGCTTTTTCGAGACCGTCGAGATAGGGCGAAATATCGGCCCCGATTTGTGACGCAATCGCGCATGGATTGAATGGAATCCGCGTTCTGGCTGCGCACATCAGGCGCTCGGCCAGATGCGTCTGGGGCGACAGATCTTCGGTAAACTCGGGATCCGGAAGCGTGGGATGCGCGGCGTTGAGCGATGATACATAATCTTTGATATTCGCGGTGTTCGCTTTTCGCATAAATCGCTTTTGGGACGCAAACAGCGAGTGTGCTGCAGCACCCAGCCCGAGATAGGAAAGACCGGCCCAGCAGGACAGATTGTGTGCAGAATAATAATCATCGCGGCTGTAGTTTGAGATTTCGTAACGCGTCATGCACAGAATCTGTGGGATCATCGTCATCATTTCGGCGATCGTCGATTCGTCGCACAAAACCTTTTGGCCGCGCTTTTGCCTGGTCCACAGCGGCGTATGAGGTTCCAGCGTGAGTTCATAACACGACACGTGCGCTGCTGCGCAAGATCCGGCTGTTTCGAGATCGTGCCGCCAGCTCGCGAGGGCCTGCGCATCAGACCTGTCGTCCGGTATCAATCCGCCATAAATCAGATCGATGCTGATTTCTTCAAATCCTGCGGTATGCAGGTGATCGATTGCAGCCAGCGCCTGTGCCCGGTCGTGACGGCGACCCAGAAACTGCAGCATCTGCGTGTCGAACGACTGAATACCCAGCGAAATGCGGGTAAATCCAATGGAACGCCAGTTTTCGCACCGTTGTTGTGTGATATGCTCGGGGTTGGCTTCGAGCGTGATTTCATCAGGGGTATCGCATCGGTTGGCAATGGTTTCGACGATTTTGCCTATGGCCGCATCTGACAGCATGGTCGGCGTGCCGCCACCAAAATACAGCGTTTTCAGATTCAGGTCCGCATAGTTTGGATAGCGCAGATCGAATTCATTCATCACTGCTTGCGCATACGCCTGTTCGGGGATACTCCGGGGGGTCGACGAAACAAATGCACAATACCGGCATCGCCGCATGCAGAATGGCACGTGGATATAGATGCCGAAATCGCTGCGATCAAACGCGGATTCCAGTGTCTGGCCAGGCAGGTTGGGGATCTTCATGGTTGTTACGTCCGGAGCGAAGAGTGAAGAGCGAAGCGCGAAGAGCGAAGCGTGAAGTGTGAATAGTGAATAGTGAATAAAATCTGGCGCGCCACAACGTGGCGCAACCGCCA
>CAMKRB010000002.1 GCA_946415045.1 uncultured Myxococcales bacterium | reverse complement strand
TTGCCCGTGCTCAAGAAGAGTACTGGTGTGAAGAATAACGATGGCTCCTACACCTACAAGTTTGAAATCGAGACCGCGAATGTGCTCAAGAACAGGCGACTGAAGCAGATACTGCGTTCTGGTGGCATCATTGAGCCTGATGCCGATGTCGTCGATATCGTTTCGAGTGCGGGACAGTTTCAGGCGGAAGTCGTCGATCCGGTGGATGTGAGCGGCATTTTTGAAGGCAATGTGGTTCCCGAATCGGTTTTGTCGGGCACACCGCTGCCGATTCGCATGGGGATTCAGGCGACACCGGCTCAGGCTTCGTCGTTTTCGGATATCGAGGAAATTACGCTGCTTCTGCCTGTGAGTGGCAGCGATTTGTTTTCGCCGGAAAATGTCTCCGGTGATAAAGAGACTTGGGCTTCGCTAAAGATGTCGAAGAAAAACGCATCCGAGTGCGGCGGAGGCAAGCCTTGTTTTGCGGCGGATTTCTCGACCAACGATTATGCGCCAAAAGACAGCATGCTGTTTGATGCCAACAGTCACGTCAACCGCAGCATTCGTGTCGAGATTTTCGACTTTGATGCGCCATCGCTCACATTCACGGGCCGCATCGTCGATCGCCTCAAGGGCCTGTATCGCATCGCTTCCATCGACGAAGGCGGTCACGTCGTTCGCGATTGGAACGATACCGAAATGGTTGGCAAATTCAACGTGACGCTTGCCAATGCTATCGACGATTCGATTTCGGTGCACGAACATCAGTCCGCCAATGAGGACATTCGGGATGCCGGCGATGAACCGCTTGAAATCTGCACGACAAACGATATCAAGGCGCTTGTCACAAAAATCGATGATCCGTTCACCAGCTGCGATACCGTCGAGGATGACGTAGAAATCGCCAGATGCAACGCCATCAAGAAATGCAAAAACATTTCGAGCAAGAGCGGATTCGATGCGCTTTCGGCCGAGGAACAGTGGGCCTGCGTGCAGTACATCGCTTCCGGCATTACAAACGATAATGGCAGATTGTCCAACATTCTGGCCAAGGTGCTCGAAGCCGATGTGAGCAATAACAACAGCTCGGATCCTATTGTGACTGTCTGTGGAACGGACATTCACAATTTCGCCGATTTCCAGAAGGTTTGCGGGGATTCATCGTGCGATTTGTGCAAAGACCATCCCGAATTCGTCTGCGAGGCGGATTTGCTGGCTCGCAAATATCTCGAAAACGATCTGGACAGTGATGCACAGGCCGAGGTGCTGAACGCATGGACTTCGGTGATTCGCGAATCGTATCTTGCGCAGCAGTATATGGCCTGGAACGACGACAACGAGATCCGCCGTCAGTGGCTGACGGGTGCGGTTTATACCGGGACGTTTGCCGCAAGCACGATGAATAACTTTAACGAGGGGCTTTTATCGGACTATCGCACAAATGTTCTGGATACGCACCGCGCTGTGATGGGCAAGCAATTCAAGCAGTCGACGCTCGAAATGCTTTCGCAGTCGTTTTTGACCTCGGGCTCTTTGAATGCGCTCAGTTCTGCGCGCAACACGATTCTGTCCGACCTCGCCCAGACCTGGGAATCCGTCTCGACGTCGCTTGCACTGAGCGCACGCCGCTATGATGTGTTGTCGCAAAATGATCAAAAGCGAGTGCAGATGGCTGCGCAACTGCGACCTTATGTGTTTGATTTGTATTTCGCGGCCGTACTCGAAACCGCGATCAATCTCAAGGCCGACCAGGGATCGTTGAATGCATCGTTTGGCGCCAACATGGGCAACATCATGTCGAAGCTCAAATCCCTCGACCAGGGGTTTGAAGATCTCGTCTTTATGCGGGATGGTGAGGTTTTTCTCGACACCAGCCTCGATACCGGCGACGGATTGACGATGTTGGGCAAAGCCAAAGAAGCCGCCAGAAATTCTGTCGAAAAGGCCGTTGCCAAGCGTGAGGCCGTTTTCGAGACACTCGACAAACAGAAAAAAGAAACGCTTTCGATTCAGGACAGCTACATCACGTCTCTCCAAGCGATGCGAGCCGAGATCGTGAATCTGTGCGGTTATCCGACAGACTGCGAAACCGATGAAGACCGCCAAACCTGCAAGATCTTTACAACACCCTATTTCTGTGGATTTGCGCTATCTTCGACATCCGATGCAAGAGTGGATCTGGATCCGGCGCAGCCACCCAATACGCTTGCAGCAGTTCAGGCAAATTCGATTTCGCAGGATACAAGCCTGAACGACTGCATCAGGTACAAGCAGGAAAAGGACGACAGCCCGGTGATCGCCGAAATCAATGACGAATGTAACGGCGGCAATCTCGAACTCGACAGCGACAACGTGAGCTATACGGAAGGCACCGGCGTCAGTGAAGCGGGACTCGCCATCCTTGAATACCGTCAGGCCGATCTGGATTACCAGACGGCAGTGGCGGAATACGAAGTCCTGCGCCAGAAAGTGGCCAACAATTATGCCACGGCAAATGCCTATGCGACCAATATCGGTAACTGGTATCAGGAGCGAAGTGACAACATCAAAACGATCAAAGCCAATCTCGATAAGATAAAGGCTTACGAGGGGCTGATCACGCAATACAACAACAATGTATCGAAGGCAGAACTCGATGAATTCGATGCAGAATGCCAGCTTCAGGCAGATGCAAACTTCGCATGGTATCAGAGCGCGGCATCCAATCTGGCTTTCCAGACGGCTTTCCAGACCATTATCACCGGCAATACCATCGCCGATATCTGGGTTAGCAAAGCCGCACAGGATCAGGATGACAAGGCGATGCTGTCGGCGTTGAAGAATATCGTTACAAATACCAGCCTTAAACCTGATGGCGGATCGATTGCAAACTCCGAGACACAGCTCGAAGCGACGGCTGCGGATATCCTGGGTACGGCAAGTGCAGCACTCCAGACCGCCAATGCATCTGCCGAAGGCGTCGCCGCCATCGCTCAGATGGGGTTCGAGTTTAATATGGAACAGCTCGATCGCGACACCAACGATGCCATCGCCAAAAAACAGAAGGAACTCGCCCATCTGCTCAACGACGATATGGAGTATTTCAAAGACGACAAGAATGTCAAATCGCTAAAAGTTGCCTGTGATGGGGATAACACCTGTGATTCCGACGATTTGGAGGCTTTGATTTCCGATTTGCTGCGTGCCAACGAAAAGAACATGCTCGATATCGAAAACGAGCAGCAATATAAACGCGACATGCAGGAACTTGACAAAATGCGCAACGAATTCAGAAATGTGGCACTCGACCTGCTCACGCTGGCGCACACCGTCAAGGTCAAGGAAATCGCCAAATACCGTGCATTTATCAAATACCTCACCATCGTTCAGCGTGCGCAGCTCGTCGCCAGCCAGTACGACGGCAAACTCGCCCGCTACCAGCTGATGCAGAATGCCGTGTTCTCGGCCTCGAACTTCTTCCAGACCGCGCACGATCTCGAATCGGTCGAAGCCTTTATCGAGTATTCGCGAAACGATCTCTCGGATTATCTGGCCGGTATCGAGTACCTCACGGTTCGCCCGTTTGTCGAACTGCGCCGGTCGATTTATATGGCTCGCGGTACAAACGACTTCGAGAAACTGTACGAACAGCTCAACGATCTCACCAACAAATGCGGATCCGGAACGCCCTCGACCAATAAAGTCGTGTTCTCGCTGCGCGATCAGCTCGTTGCCGATGCCGAACTCGATAGCCTCTCTCCCGAAGATCGCTTCCACATCATGCTTGCCAAGGGCAATCTCCCCGTCAGCGCCCAGACGCGTTACACCGTCACCGGTACTGTTGCCGACCAACTCAAAACCGGCGCATTCTACAGCGGATCGTTCAACATCAACACCCAGCACGCCAATATTTCGACATCCTGCAACGCCAAAATCGACTCCATCGAAATCCGCTTTATCTCGAAAGAAGGCAAGAAAATCCGCGAAAGCGGAACGATCAACCCGATGATTTCGTTGTTCTATGGCGGCCAGGCGCAGCTTCTGTCGTGCCACACCAACATCGAAAATATCGTCAAGACCATCGGTGGCCGCACCACGTATGGCCAATTCTCGACATTTGATGTCAAGCCGTTTGCCGACGGCATCAACGCCGGCGTCTACGAAGTCCCCGAAGGCGAAAAATACGAATTCAGCGACAGCACCGAGTTCACCGGCGTCACAAACTACAAGGGCCTGAGCGGTTATCCGATGATCGCCACATACACCGTCGTGTTCGATCCCACCAAGGGCAGCAACGACAAAATCAACTGGGATAACGTCGCCGATATCGAATTGCAAATCAACTACACCACGGGTTCACTCGGCATGAACTCCGACAATTGCAAGTATGATATGGAGGGCAATAATTAGTGGTGATTCAGCTATCGGCCTGCGGCCGATACGCTGAATGTGCGTGGCTATGGCCTGACGGCCATACGCCGCGCATTGCTGTATATATGCTTTATGCAGTCGTGAGCTGTGAATCGTGAAATCCCTGCGGTCATTCAGTCTTTCTAATGTTCCCGGCAGGTTATTTTTTCTCATCGCACCCGATATCACGATTGATGCTTCACGATTACCTTGGTTTGTATATTCCACACCTCATATAAAGGGAGGATAGGTTAATGAATAAACGAAGTTTTGTATATATTGTGGCCTTGAACGCAGCCATGGCTGCGTTGATTGGCTGCGACGACGATTCGGCAAAATCGAATAGCTGCAACGCATGTACAGAGACGCAGATCTGCGTCGACGGCGTTTGCACAGACAATCTCGATCCCTCCGATCCCTGCGCCAAATGTACCAGTGAGCAGGTTTGTATTAACCGCAAATGTATCGATAAATCCGATCCGTGCGCCCAGTGTACTTCCGAACAGGAATGCATCGCTGGCGAATGCCACGATAAAGTCGCATGCGTTCCCGAATGCACACCCGACAAGGAATGTATTGATGGCCGATGCGCCGTCTGTGTGGGATCGACTTGTTTCTTCGATCCCATAAACACAGATGAATGTGCCGATGACGAAGGCTGCCCCGATGAACAGCACTGTTTCGATGGCCGTTGTGTAGAAGTTCGCGAAGGCGACTGTTACCCCTATTGTCTGGATGGTCAGGTTTGTGAAAATGGCACTTGCGTGAACCATACATTGCTGTGGTCTTTGTGCCGTTCGGGCAGCGACTGCGGTGTCGGTGAATGCTTGTTTAATCTCGCCCCATCCAAAACGACGAAGATTGAATACGAAGGTGAAATCGTCGAGATTTCATCCGACAGGCCGATTCCGGTTTCGGCAATCGACAGCCGCATCAATGCCGAAAATTATAACAAGACCCATACGTCACAGGCCGCACCAAACGACGATATCGGTATCTGCGCCTATAATTGTACAAAAGAAGAAGACCGCAATTGTCCTGTGGGCTGGTCGTGTCAGGTCGTACTCAAGGGTTTGCTGGATTATCCCGACATCGCCGACCTGCCGCAGCCAATTCCCGAATCCGATCGCAACAAGACGGGGTTCATTTCTATCTGTCGCCGCGACATGAACGAGACGCTGCAACAGGACATCTCTTACGGCCTTGAACTGTGCAGAGCCAACGAAACCAAATGCGCAAATGCCAACATGGTCTTTTACAACGGGATGTGCCTTGAACCCTGCGAAGCCGGCTCAGATCTTTGCCCTTATTTCTTTAGCTGCAAGTCGGTCGAAACGGCCAACGGTATGGTCAATGCCTGTGTACCCGATTCGGGAACATGCGGCGAATGCTACGATAACGATGGTGATGGCGCTGGTTATGGGCATTGCTCCATCAAAGGTATCGATTGTGACGACAACAATCCCAATGCCTACTACGAAAAACCACTCACCTGCGATGATATCGTCAATAAAGATGGCGACGAAATCCCCACCGATCTGAACTGCAATGGCGTGATCGACAAATTCGAACTCGCCGGAACGAACGATAACTGCATGTCTTGTGGGCGAGCCTGCGCCAAACCCAATACCGCCAATATCACCATCTCGTGCGAACCTCAAGGCGCCGACTATGATGTGGGATGGCGGCAAAAAGCCAGATTCGAAGATGATATACCCGAGTTTGCATGTGTCGAAAAATGCGCTTTTGGTATGGGGGATTGTGGTGGCGACGCCTATTGCACTACAGAACTTCTGAACGGACCGTTCCGTAAAAAAAATGAAAATGCCGACAGCGTTCTCATTCCGGTGAATGAAGTCATCGTCAGCAACGAAAATGGAAAAATCTATGCGCTCGACGAAGATGGCGATGGCTTCCCAACGATTGATGTCGCCAATTCACAAAAAGCTGGAGTGGCCGACCGCCAGTTGCTTCTGGATTCCCAGAATTCGGTAATTTGCTGTGCAAATAACGAAAAGTATTGTTATACCGCCAACAAAGACTGGACTTCGATTCCACTGAGTGCGACATCCTATCGCGACGAGGCAGGTAATCTCATCAAATACGCTTCGCCGCAAAAATCGGCCTTGCCCACATCTTACGATATCAACGATAAAAATCCCGAAATCAATCCGACTGCCACCGAAAAATGCGACGGCATTGATAATGACGGTTCGACAATCCTCGCTGGTGCGCTTGCAGCTTCGTGTACGGAATGGTGCCAAACCCACGACTGTGGGTCTTTTGCGAAGACCGATACAAACACCAATGTTACGACTTATGCGGTGAATGCGTTTTGTGACGCCACCGAAGACGGCAGTCTCGATCCCGACGGTTACAATGATTTGGTCGATGGCCGACATCCTTTTGGTGCCGATTGCCAGAAACGTTCGGCAACCGGATATGTGTGCAACCAGGGAAAAGTATCGTGTATGGCAGATAAAGCTGTTTCGTGCAAGGCTGGATCCACGAACTGCAGCTGCGGCGTGGGTGACGGCGGACGTGCCTATCGAATCACCTATGATGAAGATGGAATCCAGAACGAGCCCACAGCTTTGGATTATGTGAAAAGCGTTTCGACAAATGGCGGTGTCGTGACGACGACGCGTTGCCGTTGTGACGGCTCTTTGTGTACAGAAGAAAGTTGTACAGACAAAGATTCGGAAGCATGTTTCGGTGAATGTAATAAAAATTGCACATTGACCACAGAATATGCGCTCACATGTACGGTCGACGACAATATATGTTACGACGAAGATAAAAATGTTATTCCATGCCGCGACGGTCTGGATGATGCGGGCAAACCGGTTTTTGATGGTATCGACGATGACTGCGATGGCCGAATCGACGAAGATGGCATGATTCCATGCGTGATTACCGCAACCAATGCCCCTTATGAGAATATTAAAAATGGTGTTAAGCCCGGTTTGTATGAAACCTATTATACAAGAGCCGGTTACTCACTTTTTACAAATAACGATAATTCCATCAATCTTTGCAGAATTGGTATATTGCAAAGCGAAAAAACAGTCGTCAACGACAAAGTCACCTACACGCCGATTTGTGTGCCTTTATATAGTCCAAGGGATTATGATTTTTATGGCGATAGCGTCGATTCGAACTGTGATGGCGTAGATTATGACATCAGACATACCGTGTTTCTGGGTGTCCCCAATCAGGGCGATATTTATGGTTCAAACACAGATGATAATAACTGCCGGTTTAATGAGGATTTAAAATATATTAAACCATGTGCGACGATTGACTTTGCAATCGGCAAAGCAGCGTCAAATCAAACAAATCCCGTTTTCGGTGCCAACAAATTTGTAACGAATCCTAATTTTTATGATGATATTATCGTTTTGGGAACGTCACACGAGGTCGGTACCAGCTATCCGGAAGAAGGGACGAGTTTTAATGTATTGCCAAGCAGCTATGCCATTCAGGTGCCTATGTTGCAGCAGCCGGAAACCAAACAGATCTTGTACGATTATCCCGGCGATGATTTGCCCGACGAATCCATAAAGGTGGGGGATAAGACCGTTTACATCGTTAAAGACGGTCATATCCTGGATGCCTACAAACTACACTCGCTTTTGGTCGAAAATAAGCGTACCAAATCTTCGTTCGATCCCAATAAATATCTGTTTAGTTACGAAGAACAAACATCGGTAAAACACGTCAATGAGTTTGGCGATTATTCCTATGAAGAAACCTATCAACGGGTAAAGAGATATTCAGAACAGTCTCAGCCGGAAGAAACGCTGCGCATTTATGGTGGTTTTTCACGCAACCGGGATTCGCAAGCTGTGATTCTTGCCGATAGGGATCGATGGTCTGTAGACACCGGTTCAACAACCAGTGCATTTTCTTCATTCACGTGGAAGGCAAAACCCAAATATGTAAAAACACCCATTACGATGGGTCACTATACATTTTGGTTGACTGACTATATTCGTAATTATTCCTTTATACAGCCCACAGGCAGCTCACCATTGTCTTTAAAGTTGGATCGAATCAATATCAATGTACAGGGCGACGGTGCACTTCCCAAGAGTCTGGTAAACGGCGCCACCTATGTCGGTATCAATGCGATGAATGGTGTGAATATCCTCAATTTGAACAACGTGAATATCACGGTAACTGCACCAGCCGGATACGATTATACGTCTTCCGATACGCCATCTGCCAATACGTATGCCGGGACAGATGGCGATGATGGTGAAATCAAGTCGCAGAGCGGTAAGGATCAGGACTATGTCAATAAACGCACGAATAATACCTGCCATACGCACGACCAAACGTGCGGTTATGGTATAAATGGAACGATCATGCAGAACTATGGCGGTTGCGGCGGATTTGCATGGACGCGAGATAATAAAGGATATGAAGCCGGTCGCCCCGGTGGTATTTCGAATTCCAATGGTACGACAAAAGACTCCGATAACGGTGGCACAATCAGTAACATGAGTTACAACGACAAAGATAACGACTGGAACTGCCCAAAGATATACGAAACCGTCAGGGGGGTGGATTATTCTACATCACAAGGCAAAAATGGACGGGGCGGTGCCCCCGGTGCCAATGGCAATAATGCCCATACGACTTTGGGATTCACGATGCAAAAGAGTGTGTATCCCTATTATTTATATGTTGAAAGTGATCGCAAAGATTCCAAGGGTTCATACGGATTCCCCGGTGAAGGTGGCGGCGGTGGTGCCGTTTTCCAGTGCTGGACGGGAACGGGTGATACCAATACAGATGCACACAGATGTTATGCAGGCCGTGGTGGCATGGGCGGCTGTGGCGGAGTCGGCGGCGAGGCCGGTGGCACCGGCGGAAGCGCAATTGGTATCGCACTGCGATCGACTTCAAAGAATGTCAAGTCTCGCATTATCGTGAATTCTACGAAAGTCACTGTCACCCCCGGTAATGGTGGCAAGCCTCAGGCTGGCGCAGGCGGGGCCAAGGGCGGCGATGGCGGTTATTGGAAAAGCTATGCCAGATGCTGGGGTACAAGAGCCGCCTGCACCGATACACAGTATCAGGGCGTTGGCGGCGGCGGCGCAGGCGGCGGCGGCGGTGCCGGTGGTTACGGTGGCGGCGGTATCGCCGGATGGGCATACCCGTTCATCTTCTCATGTGCAGACAGCAGCGTCTCTAACTATAACGATGTCACTCTTGCAACCATTCAAAATTGCGGCTTTGATATCCCCGCCGATCTCGCGCTTGAACCGGACACCTTTGCCTCGCAGGCGATCTCAGAAACAAAGCGAGTTGCCAATATTACATCCAGCAATGCGACTGGCGGGCAGACCGAAGCAAAAGATTTGAAGGGATCATTCCGATCTTTGTCGATTGCGCCACGTTATTATACATGTGCAAGCAACCAGGATTGCGGTGATGGTGATAACGAATCTCAAAATTGTGGTGGCTTGGAAAAGTATAGAATGCCGGGCGCTTCCGGTGCATCGTCCGTTCCTCTCGGACAGGTGACGTATGAAACCGATACCTCAAGCATGGAAATGAGAAACGGCACCCTTACACATATCTATATCAGGGCCATTAAGATGTAAGGCTATAGACCTCACCCCCTAAATCCCCCTCCCCATGCTGGGGAGGGGGACTTTGAATCGCCAGGTTATTTCACGCGTTTACTCTAGTGTGGATATAGTTTTTACTCCCAATGCCGTGCCAAATCGGCTTGGCATTTGGCTAATAGCTTTAGTGGTCTAAAACACTCTATAAGCCATAAGCTATAAGCTCTGAGCTGTGAAGCAAACGACTTGACACTTTCAGATTCATGATCGTTAAGCAGCACCTACTTTTACGGGATATAATCGATGAAACCAAAACATCTGATTTGTTTGACATGTGTATGGTCGTGCCTGATTTGTGCTTGTGACGACAGCTCGAGTGGTGCGCGACAGACGTCTTGCCCGGATGGACAAAATCTGAATGCCGATACAGGGCAATGTGAATCTTCGCATACCTGTGACACCGAAGATGACTGTCCCAATGCGCAGATTTGTGTTGAAAACAAATGCACCACAAAATCTGATGGCTGCGCATCGGATAACGACTGCAAAAATAACCGAAAATGTATCCGTGGCGAATGCAAGGATATAAAAGAGGCCGAATGCAGCGGAGATGGCGACTGTAATGCACCACAAATCTGCCACAATAACCAGTGCATCACCGAATGCACGAATCATAACGATTGCACCGGAGATCTCGTGTGCCGCGACAACCGATGTACCGTCGAATGCAATCTGGACGAGGATTGCAGCGACAATCGCGTCTGTCGCGCAAATGTCTGTGAGATCGAATGCAGGAACACCAACGATTGCGCCGATGATCGCGTTTGTGTGTCGAATCGCTGCGTCTATGAATGTGAAACGGACGATGCCTGTGAAAACGACTGGGTTTGCCGCGATCATCAATGTGGCCCCGAATGCCAGAATAACGACGATTGCGAAGGCACCGATTTGTGTTTGTCGCAAAAATGCGTGCCACCCTGCACAAACGACGACGACTGCGATAACAGCTTTATTTGTAATGAGGGCTTATGCGAAAAAGATCCACTTTGGTGCGTGATTGACGACGATTGCGACAACGATTTTTATTGCAGCCGTAACCACTGCAAAGATCCCAGCATCGAATGCTATGAAGACAAGGATTGTACAAATGGTCGGGTTTGCAAGTCGAACAAATGCAAACTGGAATGCGTGGAAGATACGGATTGTGCGGATGGATTCGTCTGTCGCTCCAACCGCTGTCGTCCGGAATGTTTGTCGAACAGCGATTGTACATTGCCTTCATATTGCAGCGGTTCGAGATGTATAAAAGACTGCACCGAAGACGATGACTGTATTTCGCCCTATATCTGTAAAGCTGGCCAGTGTGCGGCCGGATGTACAAAACCATCCGATTGTACAGATGGAAAACTGTGCAGCAACATGCGCTGCGTTGAATGCGTAGTTAATACCGACTGCAGTGGTTCGGATATGGTTTGCAACCTGAATACCTGCGAAAATTCCACATCCGTGCGCTATCCCTGCCTGATTCTGAACAACGGCGCCCGCGTCTATCAAAACGACGCAGATTACAATGCGGCGCAGAATGTCGATGGATCCATCAACCTGTGCAAACTGGGCTATTATCCTTCGGAAGAAGAAATCAGCGCAGATCCTTCCAAAGACAACTGCTTTCCGTTATATACCGCGCGTCCGTATGATTTTTATGGCGACGGCATCGACTCGAATTGCGACGGCTACGATTACAATCTCGCAGATGCGATTTTTGTCGCCAAATCGGTTCAGGGAGATTTGGGGGGCAGCGACGATAAATCGGGTAAATTCAGTCCAACCCGCAACCTGATAGAGCCCAAAGCCTCGCTCAACAGTGCATTGCAATTATCCGCAACCACCTATCGTATCGATGATGCTTCGATGAGCATTTATCCCGATATTCTGGTTGCGGCAGATGTGAACGAAACCATTTCGCAGCCCATTGTTTTGCGCATGAATGCGACGCACAGTCCGGCGGCGCTCCCGAAATTGCCGCAGATAAGTGATAATCCGGCCAAAACTGCCTATCTGGAACATTCCATTCTGGTAAAAGAAATATTGAGCGATGCGTCCAAATCGGCTCAGACCTATCGATTCTTTACCGAAGGCGATTACCCGACAGAATCGATTCGCATTTATGGCGGATTTGCGCGTAATCCTAAACATGACAGCAACTATTTGCACTGGCAATATCAGGATGACCAGAAATCGAAGCAGCACTGGGTGATATCGTCGATAGATCGCGACAGTTATGTGATGGTTGGAACAGATGGGTCTTTGAGTGTAAGCCTGGCCATGAGTGATTTCGAGATGTCGATGTCGTCCAGTGCCAAAGCGTTGCCGCATGGCACGACGTTTGTGGGCTTGTCGTGTGGCAGTCTGGGATGTGCAGATCTCAATCTGAACCGCACCAGATGGACGATTACAGCACCGGATGGCGTATCCCGAACGACAGCATTGGATGCCGGGGCCGATGGCAACAATGGGAAAAACGGCGTTCGCGTCGAGGGCGATACATCACTTTATACGAGCGAAACCTGGTGCGCCGAATCACAGATTTGTGCAGATGTCTATACCACCGGAACGGGCGGCTGCGGGGGGCATATCGCCAAAATCAACGACAAGGATGGCGATAAAAGTGCAAATTATGATGGCTCGGATGATGGTTATCTTGGGCAAAACGGCACGAATGGCCAGAATGTGTCGCTTGGCGGGTCTGTAGTTAAGGGCGGTTCGGGTGGCAAAGGTCTAACGACTGCGGGCATCACACATGATGGGTGCAACAGTGACACCAGCGTCGATTCCGGCAAAGGTCGCGGTGCCGATGGTAAAAATGGCGAAAACGGCCGAAATGGCAGTCATTCGCTCATAAAACTTACGCTTGCTGCCGCACTCGATCACTCGACGTTATATTTTGCGAGCAACTACGACACTGTCGGCGAAATCAAAGGCATGGACGGCGCTGCGGGCGGCGGTGGTGGCGGTGGCGCGGTTTATCGCGCATTTTCATCGCAGTGGGTGAGCCATCGAAGCTGGATCAGCGCCGGTTCGGGTGGTAACGGCGGTTGCGGTGGCAAGGGCGGCGAACCGGGCGGTACCGGCGGATCGGCCATCGGTCTGGTCCTGAGCGTGCCGATCTCTGGCGATGCCAACATCAAGCTCACGCAGACGTCGTTTCATACGATTGCCGGATCGGGCGGATCGGCGCAAAATGGCTCGGATGGCGGCCTGGGCGGCAAAGGCGGCAACGAAATCGGCTATGCCAAAGAGAACCTGTCTTACGATTTGTATTGCGACAAAGCGACAGCTGGCGGCAATGGCGGCAATGGCGGCGGCGGCGGCGCAGGTGCCGGCGGCGTTGCCGGAAATGCCGTCTCGTTTTTGTTCACATGTAACCGCGACGTGACCGCGAATTGCGCCGAAGCCTCTTACTACAAACCATGTTTTACCGCAGACTCCCGAACGACGCTGGAAAATTGCGGTTATCGCGTCTCGCAGGATTTCGTCTACAGCCTTGAAGATCCTGCATTCGGTACGCAGACGCCGGGTAAAACCGTGGCGGATTCGACGGATACCACCGAGGGCAAGGGGGCAAAGGCTGGAACGGACTTGACCAATGGCACGACAGATTTTATTCGATCGTGGATTGGCAGTTTGTAGCTACAGATTCGAGGGGGTAGCGGCGTATTGGTGCGGCGCTATTTCGCTGACGCTCAATACGCGCTCGCGCGCTGGCTATCTCGCTTGCGGGCGACCGCACGGGGTCGCCCCTGTGCTCGATACGCCGCGCCAATAGACGCGTAGGGGGAGGCTTCCCCCACATACAACAGAGAATACAGGTTGTTGATTGTTCTGGTGGAATTGCTAATCTATGGGCGCTGCAGTCAGAACGCTGCTGCGTTGGTTTCGCTTTGATGAGGAAACGATGAAAACATCCCGAATAAATATTGCTTTGATTTGTGCGGCTTTGACCGCATCTTTCGGCTGTGACGATTCTTCAACCGAGAAGGTCGCATTGCCTTGTGATGGCGCATGTCTCGCGGGCCAGACGTGTAACGAGGCGACCAATACATGTGAAGGTACGCCGGTGGAAATCGAGTGTACGTATGATACGGAATGTGCCGGGGATTTGGTGTGCGAAAACTCGCATTGCGTGGCGGTTTGCACAAATAATGACGATTGCAGGGGCAATCTGGTGTGCAGAAATGACAGGTGCGTTCCCGAGTGCCAGAACAATGACGAGTGCGAAGGCGATTTGGTGTGCAAAAACCAGGTCTGCAAGCCGGAATGTGAGAAAGATACCGACTGTGACGGTGTTTGGGTGTGCAGATCGAACCGTTGCGAACCGGAATGCGAGAGCGCTGCGGACTGCAACGAGGCCGCCGGCGAGGTGTGCCATGCCGACCAGTGCCGCGTGGGATGTATTGAGGATGGCGACTGCGCGTCGAATCATTGCATGGACGGCGCATGCGTCGATTGCCTGTTCGATGCGCATTGCGTTGAAAATACAAATGGTACGCTGTGCGTCGAAAACAATTGCGTCGAATGCGATCGAAATGAGGATTGCGGCGGTACATTCGTCTGTGTCGGGAATATGTGCGAACCGGCATGTACGAGCGATACCCAGTGCGCAGAAAAAGACAGCGCCTTGCCATTTTGCATTGACGATGCAGAAAACGGTAATCTGAATGCAGTCTGTGTGGCCTGTACGGACAGTACGCAGTGTGCGGGCAACAAAATCTGCGTCGATAACGTCTGCACATTTGAATGTACGGCCGATTTGGACTGCAGCGGCGGACAAAAATGCGACCAGAGCGACAATCACTGCTATATGTGCGTGAAAAACGGCGACTGCGGCAGCAACCAGTTTTGCGACGAACACGTATGCAGTGCCTGTGAAGATGGCGATTACGACTGCGATGGCGTGCCGGATGAAGAAGATGGCTGCCCATACAATCCAAATGTGAAAGATCCGGTGAGCGATGAACCAGATTATGACTGCAATTATGTGACCGATAAGGACGGCAGTCGCGTGTTTGAAATCTGGCACGCCAGCGACTTTGAACGGCTGAGCCGCGAGATTGCAGCGGTGAATCAGCCTGTCGTACCAGAACCTTGCGATCCCCCCGAAGAAGGCGAAGAACCGACGATCGGCCAGTGTTGTGATGCAGCCGAATATGTGAATTCATGTTCGAGTGGCAAAATGCTGTCGTGCGCGTCGGATATCGTGATTGAGACGACATGCGACTATGGCTGCGATGAGGATCACTGCGCCAGCTGTTTGCCGCTCGAAGATGGTGACGATTACAGCGCCGGAAGCTGCTGCGATGATTCATTCAATGCTTTTTGTGACGAAGACAAGGCGCAAAAATGCGATAATGGGATTATCGTCGAATCGGTGTGCGATTATGGCTGTGACGGGACTTCTTGCAAACTATGCAACGAAAATTCCGACAAATCGAACCCGGTCGTGGGCGATTGCTGTGATCCGATGATGTATAAACCGTCTTGTCAGGCTGATGGTCAGTCCAAGCTGGAATGCGTCAATGGGGTGGTTGTATTGAACGAATGCAACGATTGTATTGCATTTGGAACCGAACAGGTCGTATGCGAACCGCAATATACCGCCAAACTTCATGTTCGCCTGATGAACGATATCAATCTTGCCGATGCTGCAGCCGACGGCGATATCGTCGAGGTTCCGTTCGATTCGCTGAATGTTCCGTGGAGAGAATATATCCCAAATGAGGATGGTGTACCCGTAGAAAAAATATACACACCCGGCGATGCGGATTACAAAGCATTTGAAATACCCGATGCTACTTGCGTGATGCGATGGCGTTCGGTGGATTTGGAAAATGTACATTTTGATGGCCAGAATCACAGAATTTTCTTTAGAAATGCTTCGGGCGAAACCTGCTCGCTGGTCGATCCGCTGTTTGATGCGGTTGCGTCATCCGTCGTCGAATCATTGTCGCTGAATTATAATATGCGTGGTGTGGTACAGTCGATGTTTGCGAAGGAGATTCGCAATTCTTCACTTACCAATGTACATTTTGCCGGAAATATCAATCTCGAAAATAAGCCGGCGATGAACGAGGCATCAGAAAGCGATTATATTTCAGGCAATAAGGTTACAAGCAATCAATACTATAGTTTTGGTATTATGAATTCCCCGAGCGCCGAGAGCTGGACGAACGATTTCAGAGACATTCGGTTCAGGGGTAATATAACCCAGAACACGACCTATGCATTTGGTATTTCCACACCGAACGAGGATATTCCTTCGGGGTTGTATTTGGGCGTCGCTGGCTTTAATGGCCTTTTTGGCATGTTGAGCGATTCATTCGTGAGCGATTCATCTGTGACTGTGGATGATTACGTTCTTACCAATAATCGTGGTTTTAATGGATGGGCAGCAAATGTCGGCAACAATAGCCGCATTCTGTCCCCTGCTACCAAAATCGCATGGATAGGTGCCAACAATACAAACAATTCTACAATACTGTTGAGCCCGTTTGCAGATACGATCAATAATAGCACCATAATTGGTGGCATTTCTTCGCGAGTTGATTCTGTTTATGCAATAAAAGGAAAGACGATTTCCTATCTCGATTTTTCATATAGAATTAACAATCTGACTTCCCTGGGGGATTTCCAGATTGAACTCAACCGGATGAATGGCATTCACAGTTATTATGCTTTATCCAGAACCTGGAGCAATTCTAAACATACGGGCAATATCCTGGCAAAACGTGGATCGATGGTCCTTTATGCGCATTATTATGGTGTAGGCGATTATCTCAATAATCTGTCGATTAATGGCGACGTATCCATTGCGTTGAATGGTGATCCGGAAGGCAGAAGTTTACAGGGCAGGGGCTATTTCGGTGTTGCCTATAATCCAAAAGAAAGCACTATCTGGGGCAAGCTGACGATTCGTACAAAGGCGCTCGATCTGATCGAAGGCACAGACAACCATTATTATGGCATTGCCAGCGAAGGCGAAAACTTTAAACTGAATGATGTCGATATCGTCACCGGCGATCTGAAGTACAGAAAATATTACGGTCTGTTTAATAATCCAAACAACTGTTCCGTGATGGGAACGACGACGATTACGACCGGCAACCATCAGTCAAGCGATTCCTATACAGGTATTGCATTCGCGATCAAAAAATTCTCGATTGGTGATATCACCATCAAGATCGGCGACATCTCGGCCCCCAATGACTATTATGGCATTGGCCAGGAAATCTCTGCCAATGGCATTATGCTGAACGGCAAAACCAGCATCGAAGTCGGCAATATGACAGAAATGGGGCCGACTTATGGACTTGCCAACGCTATCAAGCGTTCGGTTAATAATGTGAGCATTAAGCTTGGCAATGTGAAACAGAGAGATAAAGAAGTGAACGCCTACACCCATTATTTCTGGGGGTTGGCGAGTTTGATTTCTGGCGGTGGCAGTGATGTGATCTCCAATGTCACAATAGATATTGGTAACATCATTTCACCATTCTATGTCTCTGGCCTTTTCCACGAATGTAAAGCCGGTATCACGACAAACAACATCAAACTCACAATGGGCGATATCAGCCTGGACATCGGTACCCAGGGCACAAAGAATCATGGCGATTTCGATGGTCTGTGCAGGGATGTGTCCACGACGATTTCAAACGTCAGCGCAAAGTTTGGTAATATCTATATTATCGCCGGTTACCGTGGCTGGGCGCTCGGCTCATATATGCATTCGGGCGGAAAATTTGAAAGTGTTAAAGTCGAAATCGAAAGCATGGTGCTGGATGGCGGTCGTGGCGGTGCCGTCGACGAGATGGAGGCCAACAGCGCCATTGATGGTGCCGCTGTTCTTATCCGCCACCTGCAGACCGATGCCTCCGAGGTAAGCGCCATCAAACGTACCATGGCAAATACCAGCGTAAAGAACTTCTCCTACTATGCCGATGTCTATGCCAAAAGCATCATTAGTTCCGGATTTATCAACAACATCACAAACGCCACGCTCAGCCTCGAAAATATCTTTTCGGCGGCACGCATGAATACCTATACGGGAATTGACGCAACGACGCACAAGGCCAGCGATGGCATCAAGACGGAACACGGGCCACACCTGTTCAATGCGTTGCCAGGATCGGCCATTACGATCGAAGACACGCAGCTCGACACCAAGAAGCTGAATCTTGCGCAAACCAAAAATGTTTACTGGCTGATGCGCGACAGCGCGGATTATGCGACAGAACTAAAGTTTATTTCACTGGACGGCGAAGTGCAGTTCCCGGCATTTGCACCGGATGCTGTGGAATTCGCGCTCCAGTCCGGCACAACGGATATCGATCCCGCCAATACGCTGTCGGGTTGCGAGAATATCGCCTCGTGCAGCAAGCCTACGATGTGGGCACCGGTTTCAAGCATGAAAAAGGTCGTCGAGCCCAGAGGCGGCACGATTTATATTCCGTGGATAAAGTAAATGATTCTTGGGGGGCGGCAGCTATCACGCCTGCGCGTGATACGCTGCGCGTGGCACGCGCATCTGCGCGTGCCGGCACCGCCGTATTGGGTTCCCCAATACGGCGTGCTATTTTTAGATGTCTCTCCGGTGTGACCATTGCGATTTGGCCGGATCGTCGCACTGGTGGCGATTGGAACGCGGCTGCAAATGTGCATCGCTTTCTACTGTTCGCGCTGCTTTTCCAGTGCCTCGGCTTCTGCTTTTTTACCGTCTTTCTGCAGCGACTGGATGGCGAGTGTAAAAGCAATTTCGCGGCACAGATTGCGTTCGCCGTGTTCGATGATATAGCTCCATTGCTGACGTGCGGGAATGCGTTTGTTGTCCAGGTGCAGGGCGCGGCCGTATTGCAGCCGCAGGTCGCATGAACCTGCATCGGGAACCAGGCGCAGTGCGCCTGACAGTAAATCCTGCGCATTCGTGTAGGCTTTGGATGCAATATCATATCTGGCCTGATTGAGAACGATTTTGCTAATGCGGGTGCCGTAGCGGGATTTGAGGGCTTCGAGCGCTTCACCGCTCATGGCTGACATCGATTTGACGAACGTCTGGACGAGCGCGGGTTCGGGGTGTGCTTCGATGTATTTGACGAGATCATTGAAGTAGGCCTGGACATCGCCATTGGTGTATCGCGTGGACCAGATGGATGCGGACAGTGTGCAGACGCGTTCAAATTCGCAGTTTCTGAGGTACAGTCCGCTTGTGCCGCGCAGAATATAAACCGCTGATTCGCTGTCTTTATCCATCATCAGCTGATAGAGCCACATGGTGCGGGTGTTTTTGACACTCCGATCGATTTCGGGCAAGCAGACGGCGTTGATGAAATCGTCCTGTTTGATGAGGTGAATGCCATTCTTCTTGATTTCTGGAGCGAATTTGCTGATTTCGGCTTCGGACAGTTTGGATGTGTCGATATCGAGGAGGTGATTTTTGGCAGAAAGATAGCGGCCATTGCGCAGATCGAGCATAGCCATAACGATAGAACCGCGCATGGTGACAGCGTTGGGATCGATGGTGTGGAGCTGTGACAAAAATGAAGTGGTATCGTCCGAAATTTCGGGGAGCAGGGTGAAAGCCTCGTCGCTTGCCGATGTAATATACTGTTTGACTTTGGGCAGCTTCATCATCTCCTGGAAATCCGGGGCGTTGATGAATTCGTGGGCGATGAGCTGCCGTTGTTGCGCAATGATATCGGCAGATTTGGACATATCGAAAATACTTTGCCAGCGTTTTTCGCGTTCGCTTTTGGAGAGCTGAGGTTTGGGGAGCGCCAGATCGCCGTTGAGAATATCGATTTGCAGCAGGATTTTGGCGATGCCGGTGCAAGCCTTGGGCAAATTTTTAGCCGCGTTTATGCGGAATTTCTGCAAATCCTCATTGGACTGGAGTTTGGCAATTTCGGGGAGGTTTTCGCGGTAATTCATCACGCAGCTTGCGACTGCAGTCCACTGTGTGCATATATCTGCCGATCCTGTCATGGCGCACGATTCCCGCAGGTCTTTCTCGTTTTGTCTTGAAACCTGAGATGAAGCGGCATCCTGTGCGGCGCAAAGCTGTGGAACCAATAACAGAGCCATCCAAAACGGTGCGATTCTGTGTTGCATTTTTATTTCCATACTGGGGGATTAAGCGGTGCTTATTCCGGGTTAAGAGAAAGCGTCCAGTTGTGGGGCAGTGCTGGACAAATTTAATATCTGTTCCCGATGATTTGCGTTATACTAGCCAAATGTGCGTATTGGTGATATCAGCGCACATGGTTGCACCGGATGGTGCATGGACAAAAAACAGGGAAATTATGTTCGATTCCAAGATAATTATCAAGAGCCGCGAAGATATTGCGGCGATGCGGAAAGCCTGTCGTCTGGCTGCACAGACACTTGAAGAGGCAGCCAAACTCGTGAAACCTGGTGAAAATACGCTGGCGATTGACACCTTTGTGCATGATTACACGATCAAGCACCACGCGATACCTGCGCCGCTGCATTATCACGGGTATCCCAAATCGTGCTGTATTTCGATAAATGAAGTCGTTTGCCACGGTATTCCGAGCAAATCGACGATTCTGAAAGACGGCGACATCGTGAACATCGACATCACATCGATTCTGGATGGCTGGCATGGCGATGTATCGGCGACGTTTTATGTTGGCAAACCATCGAAAGAGGCGATCAACCTGGTAGAGACGACGCGCAAATGCCTTGAGATTGGGATCGCGGAGGTGCGCCCCGATGCGCGGCTTGGTGACATCGGGGCAGCGATACAGGAATTTGCCGAAGGCCGTGGATTTTCAGTCGTTCGCGATTACGTCGGTCATGGCATTGGCCGTGAATTCCACGAGAATCTGCAGGTTGCGCATTATGGCCGGCGAGGGCATGGTCTGAGGCTTCGCGAGGGGATGACGTTTACGATCGAGCCGATGATCAATGCCGGTGACTGGCGTCTGAGAATACTGGATGACGACTGGACCGCAGTGACGCTGGACAAGAAATGGTCTGCGCAGTTTGAGCATACGCTTGTGGTGACGGAAAACGGTTGCGAGGTGTTGACGGCATTCAGTGCACCGCTTGCCAATTCGGTGACGCCCGCAGGTTTCAAGCTGTAGGTGGAAGGGGCGGAATCTACGGGAAATCGCATGACCGGGGGCGTTGCGGGGGGAACCCCCGCAGAGGGGGGCGCGGCGTGGCCTCGTCCCCGTTCCTGTCGCGTGGCGGCAGGAAAAACCGGGGCGAGGCGAGCCGCGAGGGGGGCCGCTGCCCCCCTGTAATCATCAGCGGGATTGAATCATCCAGCCACGAATAACGGACAATGCATTGAATAATCAAGCCGACGACAAAACATCTGATTCGCAGTTGATGTCTCGCGATGAAGCGCGGATTCGCGCATCTCTGATTTGTACGTGGCACGCTTTTTTTGCGCGGTTTCCGAGGCTGCGGGACATCCAGAAAGTGGCGATTCTGCCGATTTTGGACGGCGATTCGGCGATTGTGAAGGCACCGACGGCTTCGGGCAAGACCGAGGCAATTATGGCGCCTGTCATTGAGCGCTTTCTGCAAAAGCGCAGACAGGTGTCTCCGGCAGCTGCGGTGCGGAACGACAGCGGAAAACCTGCGACTGGTGCGTGGTTCGACCAGATGCACTCGCTGAAATCTCCGGTTTCGAAGGCTGTATCGGGGCATTGTGAGGCGGTGACGGGACCGGCTGTTTTGCTCGTGGCCCCGACAAAAGCGTTGTGCAACGATTTGTGCCGTCGTTTGCAGGAGCCTGTGCGGGCGCTTGGGCTGACCATCGTCGTGCGCACTGGGGACAAGACTGAGTTCAGTCTGGATCCGGCTCCCAATGTTTTGATTACGACACCTGAATCGCTTGATTCGCTGATTTCGCGCAAACCTGCGGCATTTCGGAATGTGCAGGCGCTGATTCTGGACGAAATCCACCTGATTTATGCCAGCGGCCGCGGGGATGAGCTGCAGTGTCTGATTGCGCGGCTGAGGATTTTGAATGCACAGCCGATTCAGATTTGTGCATCGAGTGCGACTGTTCCCGAGATCCAGCGCATGGCCGGTGATTTTCTTGGCGACGAGGCCAGGATTATTGAGTGTTTTGGCGGTCGGCGCACCATTCAGCCTTCGTTCAGAATCATCAGTGAGGATGCGGGGATTGCGGTGGAGCAGACGGCGGATTTGGTCGAATCGATGCTGCTGGAATCCAAAAAACGCAAGATCATTGTGTTTTGTAATGCGCGGGCGACGGTCGAGAATATCGTGCTGGCGCTTAGATCGCGGCAGCGCATTGCGACGTGCGTTTTCGCGCATCACGGCAGTCTTTCGAAAGAAGAGCGCCTTCGCACCGAACAGCAGTTTTTGCGCGCGCAGAATGCGGCATGCGTATCGACGAGCACGCTGGAGCTTGGCATTGATATCGGGGATGTCGATCGCATCGTGCTGCTTGGACCGCCACCCGATGTGGCATCGCTCATCCAGCGCATCGGCCGCGGCAACCGCACCGAATCGACGGTTTATGTGACGTGTCTGGCCAACAGTCAGTTCAATGTGCACCGCTTCCTGCATCTGGTCGAATGTGCCCAGAACGAGACGCTTTTCCCGGATCCCGTCGCATTCAGGCCCAATACGATTGTGCAGCAGGCGCTGTCGATATGCCTGCAGAATCCGCAGCAATGGATCGGCAAGAAATCGTTGTATGAGCGCATTTCGCCCACAGCGCGCAAGCGGTATTCCGAAGAAGACTGTGCGCGGATTCTCGATCAGATGGTCGGATCGGGGCTGTTCAGAAAAGTGGGCAAGGGGCGTTTTGTACCCGAGCAAAAGACGCAGTTCTTGTTCAGCCGGGGCTATATGCATTCGATGATTGCCGACAGACCCGAGACCGAGGTCGTCGATTCCGTGACCGGACGAAAACTGGGATCGGTCTATCTGAAACAATCGAGTCGCGAGGCCATCGAAACCGGTTCGGGCATGAGCCTGACGCTCGCCGGAAATGCCCACACGGTCTCGTTTTTGAAGGATCAGACGCTCTATGTGAAGCGAGGGGACGAATCATCGGGCATCGGGTTTCTGGCACTTGAGCCGCCGAGGTATTCTCTGGGGCTGGCGCGCAGTTTTGCGGATTATCTGAATATTTCACATGATGCGCTTTATGTGCGATGCGTGCCCGGTGAATATCGGCTGGAACAGAATTTCGAGCCCGAAATGGGACGTCGTCTGTCGCGGGATATGGCCACGCCTGTGGATAGCATTCAGCCGGGATCGGAATATTGCGTGCTGCATTTTACGGGAACGATCGGCAGCTTGTTGCTGCAGAACTTTTTCGAGAAAAACGGCTATGTGTTAAAGAAGGGATCGCGGACGCCGTTTTTTATGCGTCTGCTCGTCCGGCCTGTGATGCAGTCGATGCCCGACGAGAGCCGGCTGCTGACCATATTTGAACTCAATATCCGCACGCATGCCAGTGCATTTGCTCGCCTGCTGCAGACGGGACCGTGGTTCAATCTCGTTCCTGAAGATCTGGCAATTCAGTGGCTGCTCGATTCGATCGATGTCCACGCTTATGCCAGAACACTTGCAAATCTCCCGATCGTATTTATTTAGGCTATGTTTAACCCGTGTGGATATAGCTTTCGCACCCGATGTCCGGAAGTTCAGGCTTATAGCTTGTGGCTGATAGCCTGTGGTTGGCTAAAGAGCACTATAAGCCATAAGCCATAAGCTAAAAGCAGTGAAGCAAACGACTTTGCATTTTCATATCCACGCTCGTTAAATAGAGCTTTTATTTAACGCATAGAATAAACACTACAGAACAGCCAAACCGATGCCGCGCAACACTCAAAAACTCTCGAAACTGCTTGAGAATATCCAGGATACGGCTTTTTTGACGCACGAATCGATCGAGCGTGAGGGGATTGTCCCGATCATCGATTTCGAGCGCAGTTATGCCGAATCCAGGCAATTCGAGAGCTGGACGCATGCCGATATTTTCTGGAATCTTCTGATTTTCACGCAGCCGCGCACCGAAATTCAGCAGCAGTTTCAGAATGTGCTTGCGACGCGTCTGGCGTCGCCCGAAACGGCATTTATCGTCCATCAAATCATGTGTCGTCCGCCCCGCGTATGGAGCTACAGACTGTCGTATCGGCGCGGGTTTGCGCATACGGTTGCCGGCCCGCAGAAACACAACGAGATCTCGATCGACTGCTGCATATCGGCGACGGGTGCACCGGTGACCGATGAACATCTATATGCGATCGGCTGGACGCTGTCTTTTGAGGATAAGATTTATCTGATTTGTGCAGCGGCCATTTCTCAGGATGAAGTATTTGAAATCGAGAATGTGCGGCCTTTTCCGCTTCAGTTCGAGGATGACGATTTCTGGGAAGAGAATCTCGGGCAAATCCTTGGAATTCTGGCTCCCGCGCGCCAGCCGTCCATTTCTTTTCCCACGGCAGCTGTTCGCCGCACGAACAATTCGCCGGAATACCGCTTCGAAAAAGTCCATGCCCTTGTGCGTTCTGCGCTTTCTCCGGTTTTCGACGGCGGCACGAGTCAGGCGTTTGTCGCGACCGCAACCCCCGAACAAATCCTGCAAAAAGTCGACGAAATCATTCACCGGCAGTCGTTCAACAGCGATCGTGTATCGGCCGAAACGCTGCGCAGGCGGCTCATTCAGGCCATTGGGTGCGACGAGACCGGTGCCATGCCCTGTGCGCATCGTTCGATGATCATCAACGATCCCACGGCGCTGCTGCTGCTTCCTCCGGAACATCCGGTGTTCGAAACGGTTCATGCACGCGATCCCATTCGCAATGCGCTTGCCGTCGAATCCTGCCGCGATGACATCGAGCGCGCATTCTCGGTCTATCTGCGCGAACGCCGATGGCTCAATGCTTTCCCGTGCTTCGATTTCACCATCGAAAATCACGCAGCCATCTGGGGTATTCCCGTCGATGCCTTGCACGATATCTTTGCGCCCGAGCTCTTTAGCGCGCATCTGCCCATCCCGCCCAAGGGCGACGTGCTCAAACAGCTTCAGAACAAGTTCGGCATGTATCTGCCCGATCAGCCGGTGCCCGGTTTTCAGGAAGTTCTCGACGTGCTCACCAGCCGCGCATTTGCCCGCACCGGCTGCATGAGCCAGATCGCGCAGTGGATCGTCGCATGCTGCTCGCGATACCGTTACTGCCTGTCCGAAATCGAGCCCGATATTTCATCTGCGCAGCGCAGCATCAACGCCGACAATCAGAGGCTCCTCAAAAAGGGTCTTCAGAGCCTCGCCGATATGTTTAAAAAATGATTAGGTGCGTGGCTATGGCGTTGCCGCCATACGCCCCGCCGGCGCGGCTATGGCGTTCGCCATACGCCGCGCCCCCATGGAGATACCATCATGCCCGGATCCACATTTGACGCATCACAGATCCAATGCATCGGCTTTGATGCCGACGATACCCTCTGGCAAAACGAAGTTTTCTATCTGCAGACCGAACGCGATTTCAAGGATTTGCTGCTCGACATCATGGACGAAGAGATGTTGTCCCGACTTCTGTTCAAGACCGAATCGGATAACATGGAATTGCTCGGCTATGGGGCCAAAGCCATGACGATTTCGATGGTTCAGATGGCGATTTCGATTTGTCCCGACATCGCGCCATACAAAATCATGCAAATCATCGATATCGGCAAGCGGCTGCTCAAAGTGCCCACACAGATGCTGCCCGGGGTTGTCGAGGTTTTCGAATATCTCAAAACGCGTCCCTATCGCATCGTCATTATCACCAAGGGTGAACTGAACGAACAGACGCGAAAATTCCTGAATTCACCGCTCGATCAGTCGATAGATTACTTTGTGCTGCCCGATAAAAAGCTGCAGACCTATCAGACCCTGTTTCGGCGTGAACGCATCGATCCTGCGTCATTTCTGATGGTGGGCAATTCCCCAAAGTCTGATGTTCTGCCGCCGCTTGAACTCGGTGCATTCGCGGCACATATTCCTTTCCATACGACATGGGCACACGAAGATGTGCCACTGCCTGATCACCCAAAACTGCTCAAGCTGCAGTCCATCACACAGCTGATGGATTATGTGTAATCCGTGCCCATCGATTGACACAGGACTATGACAGATCATAAATAACGCACTGGATTCCGGATGCCAGGTTATCCGGAGATCACAAATGTGGAACGCAGGTGTGTTCCCCATTCAACAAGGATAAAAAAATGTTCGGAACGATTATTTTTATTCTGATTGGCTGTCTTGCCGGATTTTTGGCAGGCAAACTGATGCGTGGTGGCGGTTTTGGATTTATCGTCAACTCGGTGCTTGGAATTATTGGCGGCCTCGTCGGTGGCTGGCTTTTGAGCCTGATCGGCATTTCGTGGGGCGATTTGATTGGGCAAATCGGCACAGCGGTGATCGGTGCTGTTGTGATCCTTGCCATCGCCTCGCTGTTTAACAAGAAAGGCAAGAAGTAAGGATCACTTTAACTTGCGTGGATACCGGCATTGTGCCGTCAGTTCCAGAATTTTTTGACGAACCGCACGTAGTTTTCGGAAATCAAAAAGACTTCGAGTGCCGGGTCGTCTGCATGAGCTGACAAGGCATATGCCGGACACGCGCAAATCGTTGCAGCGACACATGCTGCGCGGGTTTGAAGCGCCTGTCTGAAATCGCTCCAGTTTGGCGAAAGAAACGGTACGCCGTCTTTGAACAACTTTCGATCGGTTCTGGGCAGGACGCGGAAGAGCTGTTTTTTCATGGTTTGCGCGAGTGACGACTCGGGTTTGGGCTGGCACAGCGCACTAAACAGCGCTTCGATCGATTCATTTTTGAGCACATCGATAAGCGCACCGCCGGTAACCGCCTGATGCATGGCGTAGGCGGCCCAGAAATCGAATGGAATCTGGTTGGTTTCGTCGAGCAGCGATTCATCAAAGATGAGAGCTGATTCGGCGTCGAGTTTGACGCGGCATTTTACGGGGCCCATATCCCGTGCGACGAAGATGTGTTTGACTTCGAAGTTCTGGCCATAGAGCCGCAGACACCGCGTATAAGCCCAGTGAGCCGGAGCGAGTGGTCTTGCGGCAACGCCGTCTGTAAACATTTCAAAGGCATAGGGCGTCATTTTGTACAGGTAGCGCTGTGCATCGACATAAGCGCGGTTCAGCGGGATGAGCTCGATATCGAAGAATCCGCACGGACCGCCTTTTACGCAGCGAACCCAGCTGTTATCTGCGGCTTCGGGAAGTCTCTGGTTTCGCCGCAGTTCGCGCAAGGCCGAGACCGACGCGAGTGTGATTTCGTCGCCCGTTTGCTTGAGCACTTCGACAAAGGGATCGAATGCATCGTTCAGATGGATATTGCGGGTGAGCGTGCGGCGATATTCACCGACCGCACTTGGAAGCTGACCGGCGCTTGTAAGTGCCTGAGCTCGGGCCAGATATGCCCAGTCTGTATCCTGCGATTCGTGAATGATTTCGGAAAGAAATGACAATGCTTCGCGGTGCTGTTTGTTGGCGACGAGCAATGCCGCGACGCAGCCACGGTATTTGGCGACCATTTCTGGATTGCCCTGTTTGCCGAGTTCACGTCTGGTCACATCGATGAGACGCGGAATTTCGCCGTGTGCGCGGTAATCCTCGACAAGTGCATCGAAATCGTCGCGGTGATCGAGCACTGCGGCAATTGCCTGTTTCTCGTAGAGTGTGCGGATATCGTGGGACCATCCGGCTTCGCGGGCGACTTTGGTGAACGAGAGCCTTGCTTTTCGCGTATCGTCTGAAGCTTCGTCATAGCAGATCTCTTCGAGTGTCGATTTGGCGTCGTTCCAGTTGCGTTCGGCACAGGCGATATCGTACAGCAGATGCAGCGCCGGCATATCGTGATCGAACAGACTGAGGTGCCGTCGCAGCAGACGTTTGGCGCGATCCTGTTGTTCAAGCTGGTGCACGAGGATATCTGCAAGTTTGAGGTTGGTGATGCGTCGGCGTTCGGAATTGTCGGCAACTTTGGAAATCTGTTCGAGCACATCGACGGCTTCATTCCATCGCGATTGTGCAATCAACAGATCAGCGTGCATGGTGAGCGCATCGATATCCGAAGGACTCTGACTGATGATGCGGGCGAGCGAAAGACTGGCGCTTGCTGGATCATTCAGTTTCTCAGCAGAAATACGGGCATGTTTGCGCAAAAGGGCAATTTGCGTCTCACCTTCTGGAAGTGCAGCAATGGCGCGGGAATAAATGCGGGCCAGCATGTCGAATCTGCCCTGTGTTTCGTAGAGCTGTTCGCTCATCGAAATGGCTGGTGCACAGGTGGGATCGTGGGCGAGCAGGCGCCCCAGACAGGTAATCGCCTGATCCGGACGTGCGAGCGATTTGGACCACAGCTGCGCAGCCCAAAGTCCATAACTGGTGCGGTTTTCGATGGCAGCTGACGCTTCCGAAAGCCGATCGGCGATGCTTGCCAGACTGAGTTTGTCGTCGTTATCTTCGGCAATATGGGCCAGTGTGATCAACGCCGGATACGCATGCGCATTGAGTTTGAGACATTCCTGGGCGACACGGACGGCATGATTGGTCAAATCGGCATCGACGTAGGGTGCGAGTGCGCTCTTGAGCACCTGCAGCCTGGCGAGCGTGTCGACTTCCAGCTGTGCCAGACGCTCGCGGAAATAGCCGAGTGCCTGCCAGTCTTCGGTAAGTGATGCGTAGTGTTCGAGCATCCACAGTGATCGACGGTCGGTTTCTTCGCATATATCTGCCATGGATTTTCGGTGACTTGCGGGCTCATAATCCTGTTCGATCCAAATCACGCGCATCATGGCTTCGCGGCTGAGCGCATGGCACATCCAGCGATCGCGGGTAAATGCGGCATATTTTTCGAGCCACGAAATGACGTCTTCTTTGGGCAGCTCCCGGTGACATCTCAGAATATCTGCGCGCAGACAATTGCCATAGGGCAGCGCAAGACTGCGTCGCAGCAGGTTGTCGATGCTCGTGGCAATGCGTTCCGGTGCACCGTCGGGATAGCCGGATCTGAGCGTTTCGGCCTGAACCCAGTCGATGAGTGCCTGGGCTTCGGGAGATATGGATCCCAGTTTTCCTCGGGCATTGAGGAGCACCGACAGATGTGAATCGTGTGGATCTGTCGTAAACTTTTCGACGATGAAATCGACAAAATTCTCGATCGTCGGGTCGGCTTCGAAGTGCTGTTGTCGTGCATAGACCGTGCTTGGGGAACTCTTTAGGCAGTGGGTCTGGATGTCGAGCATGACCTCGCGCCAGGCGCGTTGTTCCGCGCTCAGATTCTGTGCAGGGGTATTCATTGCTTCGGCGACTTGCGCCGCTGCATCGCTCAGATTGTCGGTATCATCGTCATCCCAGCCTTTTTCGAGTTCTGCATTCAGATCGTCCTGGCTGATGGGCAGTGCTTCATGAATGACGCGGACGGCTTCTTTCCAGCGGCCCATTTTGCGCAGCAAATCGACATACAGTCTGAATGCGTAGGCATCGAGGGGGGCATGACGACGCGCTTTTTCAAACCATTCGGCCGCGCCCTTATCGTCGTCCAGGTGCAAACAAGCCCATGCATTTTCGCAGGCGATTTCGGCGCGCTGTGCAGACGACATCTGGAAAAGTTCGCGCCACTTATTGGCTTCCAGGATCAGGTCGTACCGGTGTTCGCGGTAGGCGATCATGCGCAGCAATACAATCGATGGAATATCGTTGGGATAATTCTCGTGGATATTGCTGAGAATACTGATGGCACCGTCGGTATCCCGCAACACGCGGTCTTTGATGAGAGCTGCTTCGAGACACAGATTGCGGGCTTCGTTGCTGTCGGTCGTTTCTGCCGCAATTTTGAGCATGGCATCTGCGAGTGCGCCATCCTGGGACATCCGTGCCATCAAATGGAGCTGACGCCATGCCAGATCGCGCGAAGGTGCAGCAGCTGCGACCTCGTTTTGATATTGAATGGCAATTTCCGGCGCGTTCAGACGTTCGGTGAGAATGGTCAGAATCTGGCTTAAAATGGCGCTTTTGGTCGCATCGTCTGTGGATTCCCTGTACCACTTGTCGAGCATGCGCGCATGCGCATCGTGTTTTTGTGTTTCTTCCAGCAGCAGATCCAGGCGCATGCGTCCCAGGCCGCTGGACAGCGGTGTGAGTGTATCGATGGCGGTATCTTTGGCGCCGCTCTGTCTCAGTGCATCGGCCATCAGCCACTGGCAAGCCGGGGCTTCGAGCTGGCTGCGGGTAGACATGTGTCCGATAATTCTGGCCAGATTTTTCCAGTCTCCGCGAGCTTCGTAGATAGCGGCAAGCCGGCTGTCGGCGATATATCCGGCTCCGGCTGTACTCGCCGATTCGAGCGCCGAAACCGCATCGTCCACAGCGCCCATATGTTCGATGCATGCATCGGCAATGGCCATATAATGCGCTGCCCTGGTCTCATCTGTTTCGGCCAGATCGACGAGTTGTCTTTCGAGTTCAACCACTCGCTGCATATTGCCGGAGCGTCGCATCGCGTCGATGGCCATCCACACAATCCCGAATTTATCGTCGCTCTTTTTGGCCTGTTCGTCCTGATAAAACTTGTATGATTCGTTCAGATAGAGGCTGCTGCGTTCGGATTGTCCGGCATATCCCTGCAGAATACCGGCGCGTCTGTAGAAAGCGCCGCACAGCGATTTGTCTTCAAACAGGGTTGCCAGCTGTGCATAGCATTGTGCGGCATCCTGCAGCTTTCCGAACTTTTCGTTCAGCATTGCGTGTCTGATTTGGATATAAGGATTCATGCGATCGGCCTGCGCAGCCAGCCCATAGCTTTCGAGCGCTTCAGCATCGCGGTTTGTGGCCATTTGTATGCTTCCGGCCAGTCCATACAGCACGGCGCGTTCTTCGGGGGCACCGAGGATTTTGGCGAGTGCAAGAGCGAAAGATTCGGCCTGACGCGGATTTCCGCCTTTATCGGCGGGGAGCAGGCAAATCCATAATCCGGCATAAAGTGCTTCGACATAGTTGGGATCGGCAGCCAGAGCTTTTTGTACCCAGTTCATGGCTTCGCGGGGATTGTCTGCGATGATCCACAGCAAATCTGCGGCAGTCATGGCGATGGCCTGGACATTGTCAGGCGCGTCGTCTGCGCGGAACTCGCGGGTTAGAAACTGCAGCGCTTCGCGCCATTTGCCAAGACGCAGCATCATGCGGTGGGCCGATTCCAGGACCCATGGTGTGTTTGGGGCGATAGCTGCCGCCAGCATCAAATCCCGGACGATATCCTCTTCGGGGGCTTCGTCCCGTTCGTTGGCATATGCCGCGTCCAGCAGCAAAGCTGCGGTCGAGATTTTGTCCTGCGCGTAGCTCGAACGCGCTTCACGACGATAAATCTCGGCTGTTTCTTCGTCTTCACCGGCAGGTGCCATCAGGCCCGCTTCAATATCCAATTTGTTCAAGTCCGTCATTTCAGCTCCAGAATCACGAAAAAGCCCGCAAAATACTACGCGATTGCGCGATTTATATCAAACGGATAAAGTGGGGAATGTGGATTAAATTGAAACTGTTTAGTGCATGAAAAGCCCGTTAGGGCTTTCATATCAATAGCCCCCGGCAACGCCGGGGGAGAGGCATTTTTCTTTTCTCTTCCTCTTAGTGCATGAAAAGCCCGTTAGGGCTTTCATATCCATAGCCCTCGGCAACGCCGGGTGGAGGCATTTTTCTTTTCTCTTCCTCCCAATTTTTTGCCAGCCCAATGGGCTGGCAAAAAATTGGGAAAAAGGGGAGAGAACGCCTTATCCACCAGTAGTCGCCTACGGCTCCAACCGGGGGCTATGGATATTGAACGCCTATGGCGTTCATTGTCGAGGACTGAATGGTTGCATTAAATTGAATACACGCCGACGCCGACCAGTGCCATCACAGCGATTAACAGGATTGGGCTGATTTTGAAGCATTTGGTGGCGATAAAGGTCGCAGCAAAGATGAGGATGCTGACGACAAACGTGCGTAAATCGCCGTCGTAGGATCCGAAGTTTTCGCGATTCATGAGCAGCAGCGCGGCTGCGGCGATTAATCCAACCACGGCGGGGCGCAGACCGGCGAGCACCGATGCGACGTTCGGATTGTTTTTGTGTTTGAGGAAAAAACGGCTGATGATGAGCATCAGAATAAACGAGGGAAGCACGAGCGCAAAGGTTGCAGCCGCGGAACCGAGGATGCCGTATAAATGACTGGTATACCCTGCATTCCGGATGGCGGAATAGCCGACATAGGTGGCTGCATTGATGCCGATTGGCCCCGGGGTCATCTGGCTGATGGCAACGATATCGGTGAATTCTGTGGATGAGATCCACTGGTGACTCACCACGATTTCGTTGTGGATCAACGAGATCATGGCATAGCCGCCGCCGAATCCGAACAGCCCGATTTTGAAAAATGTCCACATCAGATAAAGGTAAATCATGCTTTTTTCCTTCGCTGGATGCGGCCATAGATGAATCCGGCGATGCCGGCGATCAGAATGATGAGGATGGGCGAAACGCCGATGAGCCATATCAGCAGGGCTGAAACGATGGGAATCCAAATCGTATATCTGTTGATCCTGGCTGATTTGGCGAGTGTAAATGTCGGTGCGGCAATGAGGGCAACGACGGCGGGACGGATGCCTTTGAACGCACGTTCGACATACACATTGTCCCGGAATGTGTGGAAAAAGATGGCGATGGCCAGAATGATGAGAAACGACGGCAAAACTGCGCCAAAGGTCGTGACGAGGCTGCCGCGCACACCTTTGAGTTTATAGCCGACAAAGATGGAGATGTTGACGGCGAAGACGCCGGGGGCAGCTTGTGCGATCGCGACGAGATCGAGGAATTCTTCCTTTTCGATCCACTTTTGTTTTTCGACGACTTCGGCCTGAATGAGCGGCAGCATGGCGTAACCGCCACCGATGGTGAAGAGGCCGATTTTGAAGAATTTTGCGAAAGCCGTGAGATAGAAATTCATCGCGCGATAAAGCCCCGCAGGGGCGTTTGGTTGTGATTTTGCGCGGCGTATTTGCGCAGCAAAAGCCGCGCAGCGCGGGCGTATTGCGCGAGCAAAAGCCCGCGCAGGCAAGGCGTATCGGCGGCCGCCGATAGCCGGCCAACATCATCATCGTTTACTATTTGAGCAGCAGGAAAATGAGCAACGCGATGAGGAAAAATGTGGCGCACAGCAGGATGATGAGAACTTTTTTGAACGAGAGGCCGAAGATCGTTTCCTGTTGAGGAGGGGGCATTGTGAGGCGATAGGAGGGCGTGTCGGAAACGATGGGCTGTGAACCGGACGATGTGGCTTCGACTTTGGGGCGCACTGCTGCGAGCTCGGTGGAACGCAGTGAGAGGGCCGCGCTGTCGCTGGAATCGAGCGTGGCGGTGATGCCGGAAATGACGTCGGAACGGACGCGGCTCATTTCGGAGAGCTGCATCATGCTGAGGCGCAGAGACTGATTGGGATTGGACTGGCCGGCGGCGACCCATTCGGGGATGCGGTACAAAGCGTCGAGCGCGTCGTTTGCGGATGTATAGCGATCGGCGGGATTTTTTTGGAGGCATTTGAGGATGAACGCAATCATCTCGGGGCTGAGTTCGACCTCGGGACGCAGCACGAGTGGCGGAACTTCGGCATTGACGTGCTGGAGCATCACGTTGAACGGGCGGTTTCCGGGGAAAGGCGGGCGCGATGTGGCGAGTTCATAGAGCACGCATCCGAGCGAATAGATATCGGATGCGGCGGTGACGCTTGATGCGGTGGCCTGTTCGGGGGACATGTACCACGGCGTGCCCAGCGCCTGACCGGACATCGTGATCTTGGCGCGATCGGTGAGTGCGGCGAGACCGAAATCGAGCACTTTTACGAAACGGTTGTCGCCGTCCTGACGGGTGATCATGATGTTGTCGGGCTTGAGATCGCGGTGAATCACATTCATGGCGTGAGCTTCGGACAGTGCATTGAGCACCTGCTGGGCGACATGAATGATAAACTGGCCGGAGAGCTCGGATTCGGGGATGTTTGAGAGCTCGACGCCCTGGACATATTCCATGACGATATAGGCGGTGTTTCTATCTTCGATACCCGAATCGATGAGCTGGACGACGTTGGGATGGACGACGCGGGCAATGCTGCGGGCTTCGCGCTCGAAACGCGCCATGATTTGCTTGTCGTTGGTGTGGGTTTCGGAGAGAATTTTGATGGCAACGATGCGATCGAACTGGATTTGACGGCCTTCATAAACGGTTCCCATGCCGCCTTGTCCGATGCGTTTGAGCGCAACAAAACTGCCGCCTAGCGGACGACCGAGCACATTGGAATCTCCTTTGACCAGTTCGGACGGATCAACGCCGAACCAGCCGTCGTTTGCGCAACGGTCGCCGATCTCAGGTAATTCGCATCGACACTTAGGACAAATTGCCACCAATTCCCGAACTCCAAATTCTGTGAGCATCTTGAATTGCTGCGAAACCTGATGACAACCAAATTGCGGCTTTTTTGGGGGATGGACAGCAGGCGAAAGGAAAATCAGATGCCGGTTATCCTTGTGGCCGCTTGAGTCCGGTCGTCATTTTGGGTGGTTCACAGCATTTTGATAACACTCAAAATGCAATCATTTATACGTTAAAGCAAGCTCAAGTTCAATCAATGAATTATGGGCTGACGATTCAGAACTGAGAATCGTCATGGATATGCATGAGCGCGTCCTTGGCTGCATTTTGCTGGGCTTCTTTTTTGCAGGATCCCAGGCCCCGTCCGATGGGTTTGTCGTTGATGAACACGACGATTTCAAAGGTCGGTGCGTGTTCCGGGCCGGTTCTGCCGACGACCTCGTATCGGTGGGAGAGATGGCGGGACTGTACGATTTCCTGCAGTTTGGTTTTGTCATCCGACGCGAGCCAGTTTCCGTCGGGATCGGCGAGGTAATTCGCGTGATGACGCAGGATGAAGTCGGTGGCGGGCTGGATGCCGCCGTCGAGATAGATTGCGCCAATCACGGCTTCGTAGGCATCTGCCAGTGTGCCGGATCGCATCATTCCTGCCGATGAAATCTCGCCTTTTCCCATGCGCATGTAGTTCTCAAAATCGAGGGCTTGCGCGAGCTGGCACAGGGCACCTTCGCAGACCAGGCGGCTGCGGCGTTTTGACAACACGCCTTCCTGATCCTGCGGATAGCGGTGGTAGAGCACATCGGCGATCACGAAATCGAGAATCGCATCGCCCAGAAATTCCATGCGCTGGTTGTTTTCACCATGATGTTCAAAGGAATATGAACGATGCGTGAACGCAGCCTGTAACAGAGATTTGTTGGTAAAAACATATCCCAGTTTTTGTTCAAGCTGGTCTAGATCCATGTGTATCAGTCCTGTTTACTGGCTTCGGCGGCCATCAGTTTCCGTCGCCGTGAGAGCACGCGGCGGATTTTAAAGATGAGTTCCTGCGACTTGAAAGGCTTGTCGATGTAATCGTCGGCACCGTACATGGGGGAGCTGAGCTCATTGAGCGTTTCCCCGATGCCGGTGAGCATCAGAATACCGATGCTGTTCAGATCCGGTTTACTGCGCACATATTTGAGGATTTCCCATCCGGTCAGTTCCGGCATCATCACATCGAGGATGACGAGATCGGGCATTTCGGTCAGGATGAGCTCCAGGGTTTTGGCGCCGTTGTTGGCTTCGATTAAATTGCAGTCCATGGTTTCGAGCTGCAGGTGCAGGAGCTGCCTGAGATCGGGATCATCGTCGGCAATCAGGATGAGTGGTTTTTGTTCGGACATACAGGCTCTCACTATAAAATACCGCGAGCGCGTTCGGCTCGTCGGAGATATTCGTCGATGCCGTCAACGCTGTAGATATGCCATCTGAATTTGATGCGTTCCATCTCGAAGACGAGCGGCAGCCGGGTCTCGGGTTCGCGTCCCGAACCGGGAATGCGGAGATTGAGGTGGACATAGGAATATCCGGTGTCTTCGGCGATTTCTTCCAGTTCGATATCGTAGAAATCCTTGACTCGACCGTACCAATCGGATCGAATCAGACCGGCCAGTCTGTTGAGCTGTTTGCACACCTCTTCGCCATCACATAATTCCCGCACCACACGATTTTCGCCGGTCGGCATACTCGCCATCATTCGGGAGACGGCATCGACGCTGGGTTCGAACACGAGCCGGCAACCGGTCAGAAAAAATGCTGCAACAAGCGTTATCAGCAGCGTGCGCATAATCTGATGCAATTTCATCACAACCTCTACATTATTGCGTGTGTTCGGTAAGCGAGCAGGGGGTCCTGGTATTCAAAATCGAGGATCACATCGAGCAAAAAGTCGCCAAGATTATAGTTTCCGGGCGGCACTTGTGAAAAATCGGTAGCCGCGATGAATTCAAGCGCGGAGATGTAAGCTTTTTCAAGCGTTTCGGGGTGGATGGACAGGGCATTCATGGCAGGACCAAAGAACCTGTCGGTGGCCATGTCGAGGATTTCCTGGAGGCAGATATTGTCGACGATGCCGCTGCGGTGAATGAACGGGAACAAATCGCGCACGTCGACGCCGAAATGTTTCCGGCTCCACTCGGTAAATGCAAAGATGAACCATTCGTGTCCGGTGCTGCCGCTGGCGAGCAGGATGAAATAGCACATGCGGATCTTCTGCTGTACATGACGGCGAAGCATCTCGAAGGTCATGTGGCGTCCGAGCTGACTGCGCAAATCCTCGCTGGTAATCGAGCCGACTTTGCGCCATCGCACTACCGGAATGTAGTCGAGCAGGTATTGCTGCACCTGTTCATCAAGTGGTGCCAGAGCATTTTGCCATGCACGCAGTTCATCGGGATCGCGCAAAAACAGATAGAATGAAACGCCTGCACTTGCTTCGCAGTCGCTCAGCACCTGCAGGACACTCGCGTCGTCGGAATGGTGTACAGGGTCAAATGAACTCAGCGAATCGGGCAGGGATTTGACGCGGCTTCCCATGCTGTCCAGG
>CAMKRB010000001.1 GCA_946415045.1 uncultured Myxococcales bacterium | reverse complement strand
GTGAAATCAAACCCGAAGACGCCTCGCATTTTGCCAACAAAAACGTGATTCTGAGGGCCATCGGTCTGAAGGATTATGTCGATGTCGAAGTGCACGAAGTGCCTCGCGAGGTCGGTGACGTCTACATGATGTGTTCCGACGGTTTGAGCGATATCGTTTCGGATGCCAAAATTCTGAACGCGATTACAAACGCACCGGATATGAATGCGGCTTGCGCCGAGCTGATTTCGCTCGCGCTTCAGGCCGGCGGAAAGGATAATGTCACTGTCGTTTGCGTGAGCATTCAGAAGGATGACAGTTCCCAGGCCCAGCCCGCGGCTTCGCGCCGTATGAACCAGTCACAGGCGATGCAGATGCCGGGAAACATGGCAATGGGACAGAAACCCGGCATGGTTGCTGGTCAGCCGATGCCGCCCAACATGGCGATGGGTCAGCCGATGCCGCCAAATATGGCAATGGGACAGCCCATGCCCATGGGACAGCCAATGCCTCCCAACATGGCAATGGGACAGCCCATGCCTATGGGACAGCCCATGCCTCCCAACATGGCGATGGGACAGCCCATGCCTCCCAACATGGCGATGGGACAGCCCATGGCTCCGGGCATGATGCCGCAAAACATGAACATGGCTCAGATGCAGAATGTGAGCCGCGGTATGAATGGCAGCTATGGTGCAATGCCGCCGGTTGCACAACATCCGGGCATGATGCCTATGCCAATGGGACGCTTGGTGCCACAGCCACAGCCCGCCGGGATGCCGGCGATGCCGAATCAACAGCAGCGGCCGCAGCGCATGCATTCAGTGCGAGAGATCGTCGAGATCAAGTCTGCTGCACCAGCGCCACGCCCCATGCCCAAACCGATCGGTCCCGCAGGACGCGCTTCTTCTGTGACCACGATGCCCGCCATTCTTCCAAACTGCCAAAAACCCGCACAGGAACCGCTGGATGACGAGTCCGAAATCGTATCGCGCGAAGATACGGTCGTCGAAAAAGTGCCGATGGCAACGGTCGAATCTCCAAAACTGCTCGAAAAATCGTCGCTCTCCGAAGAAGAAAAATCGCAGCTTCCCGAAACGGAGCTGCTGCTGATGGAGCCTCCCAGCCAGGCATCGGCGGATGCAGAGACCGAATCTGCAGATTTGGATGATAACAGCAAACCGACACTGGTCGAATTCCCCGTGGTATCGGATCCTGCATCTGCAAAAGCAGACGAGAATGCAGTGCCACCACGCATGAATACCCAGCCTCTCAGCAGTCTGGAATCTGACGAAAAGACCAAAGTCATGCCCACGTCGTCGGGATCCAATCCCAAAGTCGGTTCCACGCCTTCACAGCAGAAGCTGCCGGGATTGCCTTCAAAACTCGCCAACGCCCAACCCTCAATCGATAAGGCTGCATCCGCAGCCATTATCGGCTTGTCCTCGGACGAATCCTTCTCCGACGACGATGATGACGAGCCCACAACTGTGCGCAAAGTCTCAGGATTTCCGCTGCTTCTTGGTGCTCCGGAAAGTGCCCCCAAATCACCGAATCTTCCCCCGCCATCCCCAGTCTCATCCCGTAAAGAACAGGTTTCGGGGGGGATTGAGGAATTGGCAGATGCAGCTGAGACCAGCGAGCCTGAATCGTCGGGATCTGCGGCAGTAAAAGCCGTTCGCCGCGGTTATGTAGCACCCCGCGAAGCCATTACGCCACCCAAGGATGCGTTCGATGATGGTGACAGCATCGAAATCGGCGGCGATTTTGGCAACAGTTCAGATGATGACGACGATGAAGTCACCCGCCAGATGAGCCGGCCTGATTTTACGCATAAGTGGTAAAATGCAGATGCTCAGAATCAGAATATGCCTGACGCTGGCGTTGTGCATGCTGGTTTTGCAGCTGGGGGCCTGCAAAAACAAAAAAGATATCGGCAGCATGTCGGACGACGAACTCGTTGCGCTTGAACTGGATGATTCGCTGTCCCCTGCAGAAAAAGAGCGCCAGATTGCTGCACGCCGTGCCATTCTTGATCGCATCCGGCAAACCAAAGACGGCGATGCAGCCATTGCGCAGGCCATGTCTGAAGCCCACGACCTGCTTTCGGAATCTTCTTGGCAGGCACTCCAGCAGTCGCAGCAAAACTGGACCAATCATCTGCGTGGCACAGAAATTAACCGGCTTGTTGCCGAAGGTGTCCCGGCAGCGGACGCATTTGGCAGAACAGCAGCCGAAAGAGCCGACTGGATTTCGCTGCATACATCATGGGCACTCCTCGTCGATTTACCCGGTGAGATTGGCGGCTATTACCATGCAGAAGATGGCCGGACACTTGAAATCTATGAAATGCCCGACACCCGAATCAATCTCGTATGGCGGGATTCCAAACGATCCATTTCCGTGACGGCGACAGGAAAATACGAAAATAAGACGGCACTGCTTCATGCCGAAAATGAAGATGTCACGCTGGTTCGGCTCATCTGCACAGAACCTGGCAAGGTGACGATTCTTGCAACGGATGATATGCGGTCTGCACAGCAGAAGATGGCCGTCTCGATCGCAGAGGGCGTCTTTGTGCGTTACAACACCGGAGAAATCGATGTCTTCGCGCCTTGAATTTGATGATATCCATTGTGCATTGCGGGAATCGGTCGATGGATGGGCAAAAGCATTTCTGGAGCCCGGAGCCGCAGAACGCGACGAAAACCATCGTTTCGACGCGGAACTGTACCGTCAGCTCGACACCGAGCTTGGCCTGATGAACATCACGCTGCCCGAGGCTTATGGCGGTTCCGGCCTTGATCTGGCGGCAACTGTGATTTCGATCGAATCGCTGAGCGCCTGTGATCCAGGCATGGCCATGAGCTATCTTTCGCAGGAACTGCTGTTTTCGCATCAGCTTTATTTCACATGGCTGAACGAGGGAATCGGTAGGATGCCCGGACGACACGGCGATATTCTGCGCCAAAAGTCGCTGGCGGGCATGGCCATGACCGAACCCGATGCCGGTACAGATGTTTTTGGAATGAAAACGAGAGCATCAGAGGACAGTGACGGATTCGTGCTCAACGGCGTGAAGCAGTGGATCACCAATGGCACAAACGGCCGGTATTTTTTGGTTTATGCGCGTACGGGTGACAATCGCAGGGATTTGAGTCTTTTTTTGGTCGAAGCCGATCGCGAGGGATTTGTGCGTTCATCGTGCGCCGAAAAAATGGGCATGCGGTCGAGCGAAACGGGCATTCTGACGTTTGTGAACTGTCATATTCCGGCGGATGCCCTGGTAGGCAAACTGCACGAAGGCGTCAAACCGATGATCCGCAATCTGGCGGCCGAACGTCTTGGTCTTGCAGCCCAGAGCGTGGGCATTGCCGGACGATGCGTCAGCGTGATGCGGGATTATGTGCAGCAGCGCACAGCCTTTGGCCGTCCGATAGCCGAGTTTGGCCAGATTCAGCACATGATTGCTCGCTGTTATGCCGAATATCATGCCATGCGTTCGATGCTTTATGATACAGTATGGTCAATGATCGAGGGCGCGCCGGATGCTTCGCTGAATGCCGATGCAACAAAGCTGTTTTGTGCGCATGCAGCCGAAGAAATCAGCCGCTGTGCCATTCAGGCGCTCGGGGCGAACGGTTACAGCAATGCCTATCCGGTATCGAGGCTGCACCGTGATGCGGTACTGCTGAGCATTGGCGGCGGAACCGACGAAGCGCTCGAAAAGAATATCTCCCGTCTGCTGACCAAATCGCGCGCGTAAACCGCGACAGTACAACGCCACCGGGGTGAGAAATGGCTGAAGAGACGCTGAATTCTGTTGAAATATCATCCATTTTGACTGGATTGACCCAGAGTGTCTGCAAAGAGCTGTCGCTGTGGCTGGACAGCCAGCGCGAACTGGGAGCGCAGGAACTGCCGATGGATGACGGGCGCTGGCAGCCGCAGGCAGCCGCCCCGGTAATTGCACGAAATGCAGTCACCACACCGGTTTCAGAGATTTCTGTCAATGCAGCGGTGAAATCCAGGCCCGAACAGCCTGCATCACAGCCACCGCAGCCTGTCGCAGCTGCAGAACCGGCTCCTGCACAGAATACAGCAAAGCCGCCATCCACCGGGCTGATGGGCAGCATGCAGTCTTTTCGCGCGATGCGCAGCTCCGTACCGCAAAACCGTTACAATACACCGCAGGAACGTCAGCTGGGTCTGAACACACTGAATGCACGGCTGAGTTCCTGCAGACAATGTGTGCTCGGCAATTCGAGACGCGGGGTTTTATGCGGTTATGGGCCGTCCGATGCTTCGATGATGTTCGTTGCTGCTGGCGGTAATCCACGGGAACTCGACAAGGGGCGCCTGATGACCGACGATGCGGCTGCACTGCTGGACAAAATCGTGGCTGCGATGGCGACCCTCAATCCCGAAGCCGCAGCGGATCGCATCTATATGACCAATGTCATTAAATGCGCCGCCGTACCGCCACGAAACAAAAGCATGGATGTCGCCCGCAGCTGTCTTGCAATTCTGCGGCAGGAAGTTCGTATCGTTTCGCCAAAGGTCATCGTGATCTGGGGCGAACTGGCCTTGAAAGCCATGTTTGGCGGTGATATGAATATCAGCCAGTCCCGTGGCGTATGGCAGGTTTTCGAGGGTGTGCCCGCGATTGCGACGCACCATCCGCTTGAGATGCTCAGAAACCCCAAACTCAAGGGGCGGGTGTGGGACGATTTGCAGGCCGCAGCAGGCAAGCTCGGAGAAATCATGAACCGCTAGGCGGTGTTCCGAGCTATTTTGGCGAGTCTGCATAGAATAAGCAATCTGTAATCCAGATATAAAAGCGGCAGCCCTGTGTCCGGTGCGAGTGGAAATTTTACAGAGCCTAAAAATATGATATTTTTAGGCGTATCTGCTATGGTCTGCATTTCGAGGGGGTAGCGTCGTATGCGCGCAGCCCGCAGCATGCGGGCGAGCACATAGACGCGCAGGGGGAGACTTCCCCCTCCCAGACAAAAACAATCAGACACAGCATGTGGCTGAAATGCAGTGAGTATGCGGCATGTAACGTGTTGCAGCAGCAAGGAATGATTGACAATGCCATTTCTTTCAATTGATCATCTCGTCACAGAATCGAGAACGCACGAGATTTACAAGAAAATGACGACCATCGGATCGTCAGACGACAACGACATTGTATGCAGTGGTGCGGGAATTGAACCGACGCATGCGATCATTTACCTCGAGAACGACGGTTTTGAAATCGAGCCGACGTCGCGTCATGCGGAGATTTGCATCAACGGCAAGCGCGTGAAGAAGAAAACGGCATTTACGCACATGGACAGTCTGAAGATTGGGCCGCTGGATGCGCGTTTTTCGCTGTACGACACGACGCGTGGCAAAGAACAGGCAGCCGCACCGGAAACGGGACTTGAAGCAGTTTTCGAGAAGCTCCAGCATCTGGCCGAAGATTTGTCGCAGGAATACAGTGTCCACTCGATACTGACGCATGTGATGGACGACGTGATTGGGCTGGTCAATGCGGACAAAGGATTTTTGCTGCTGATTCGTGACGGGCGGATTCAAAGCCAGGTGTCGCGCAACTACAACCAGGAATCGATAGATGACAACCTGTTTTCGGACTCGATAGTGCAGCGAGTGATCGAAACCAAGAAACCGCTAATCATCCGGGATGCGCTGAACGACACGCAGTTCAATACGTCTCAGAGCGTGATCGACATGCGTTTTTGCAGTGTGATGTGTCTGCCGCTGCTGGATCGCGGGGCGATTATCGGACTGATTTATGTGGGCAACGACAACATCGTGAGCCAGTTCAAGCCGCAGCATCTGGAGGCGCTGCGCGTGTTTGCATCGCAGATTTCGCTCATTCTTGCCAACGCGATGCTGGTGGATGATTTGACGTTCGAAAACGAGTCTTTGTCGCGCAAAATCGAGGATCTGAAGTTTGGAAATATCATCGGTGAATGTCTTCCGATGCGAGAGGTATTCAATACGGTTCGCAAGGTAGCGGCGACGGATGTGACGGTGCTGGTGCAGGGCGAGACGGGGACGGGAAAAGAGCTGATTGCGCAGGAACTGCATCGCGAATCGAATCGAGCGAAAGGTCCGTTTGTGGCGATCAACTGCGGGGCGATACCCGAGAATCTGCTGGAAAGCGAGCTGTTTGGTCACGTGCGCGGCGCATTTACGGGTGCGGTTCAGACAAAGAGCGGCAAGTTTCAGCAGGCCAATGGCGGCACGCTGTTTCTGGACGAAGTCGGCGAAATGCCGATGGATTTGCAGGTAAAGATTCTGCGCGTATTACAGGAACGATACGTCGTGAAAGTCGGCAGCAATACGGTCGAGCCAGTAGACATCCGCATCGTTGCAGCGACGAACAAGGATCTCGAGCAGGAAATCGCGGAGGGACGGTTCAGGGAGGATTTGTATTATCGTCTGAACGTGATAACGCTGAGGCTGCCGCCGCTTCGTGAACGCGGGGATGACGTGATACTGATCGCGCGCGGGCTTATCGAAAAGTACGCAAAAGAATTCAACATGCCTGCCAAACCGCTGTCACAGGAAGCAGTTTTGGCGATCCGCAAATACCATTGGCCAGGAAATGTGAGGCAGCTTGAAAACCGAATCAAAAAGGCCCTGATATTATCTGCGAAACCGCAGATTCAGCCGGCGGATCTGGATTTGATTCCCGAGGTGCTCAAATCGGTGATGTCGCTTGCCGAGGCCAAGGAAGATTTCCAGCGCCGTTACATCAACGAAGTGTTGGAACTGAATAATGGGAACCGATCGAAGACAGCCCGGGATCTGGGTGTCGATCCGCGCACCATTTTCAGACATCTCGAAAAGCTGAACGAGAAATAGAGCATCGAAAATGAGCATCAGGAACGTCTGGACAGCATGGTTGGGGTTTGGCATCTGGATGTCGGGGTGTGTCTATCTTGCGCCCATCGACGAGGAGCCGGAACCCGAAGACAAGATGCCGTACATCGACGTGCTCTCGGGCGTGAATCCGAGTATGGGACTCGTGAATATCAACCTGTCGCTGGGTGGCAACCAGGAGTTTGTGATATCCAAATACGGGGATGACAATGCCGAACAGGAACTGTATCACCGCGAGGTCATCGACATGCGTCTGGCGGGTGAGACGAATAATCCCGTGTATGCGATTGCGCCCAAGATCAAGCAGCCCGATGCCCGCGACAAAATCAGTTATAATTTCCCTGCATGCCAGTTTGCCCAAAGCTATCCCGGAGCGATAGCCGAGGGGAAGATGATCAATTTTTATGTGCTGATATCGGATGCGCCATTTTCCCATCAAAACCAGCTGTTTTCATCGATGGATTTTAGCCAGCCGTTTGAGACGACCGACAAGAATCGTGCAGTATGGGTCGAATGGACGCTGCAGTTTATGGGGGTGTGTCCATCGAAGTGATTGTTTTAAATTCGGTTGGCACGCATATTTCATTTTATTGAATGAAGTTGCTCTATGTAGCGGGGAATTTATGAGCAAGCGTTGCCGTTGATACTTGAAGTGTGTTGCAGAAAATACTATTAGTAAAATGCGTATGTCTGCGCAGATGGAAATTCAAGTGAGTGATGGAAGAATAAAAAAGGAGATTGGATATGAGAAAACTGAATGCAGCATTAATGGTAGCGGGCATGATGATGGTCTTTCCGGCCTATGCACAGGATGCGGCAGAAGTCGCGTCAGCGCAGCTTGCAGAGACGATGACCTCGGGCGAGATGCTGAATGCAGCAACGATTGGCGTAGGGAAGGTAGAACAGGTGATATCCAAAGGCCAGACGATGCTCGAAGAAGCGCGCAAGGAATCGGATGTGATGCGCATGGATTGTCTGAATGCGCAGCTGGTGAATGCGCGTGGATTTTACAACGTTGTGCAGAATGGCGAATCGAATCTGCGGGATGCCGTAAACCGCAACGACAAAGCCGCGCAGGAGCATCATTATCGTCTGGTCCAGCTGGCGGTGTCGAAGACCGAAACGATATCCGCTCGCATGTCCGAATGCAGCAATGGCAAAGTCGGCAACATCACCGGCACCCATTCTGAGACGACGCGTTATTGCAAGATCGAGCCGTGCCTGGGTGGTGAAAAGTATTATGATCCCGAAAACCCGCTGGAAGATGAACAGCACAAGCTGACCGATCCGTTTGTGGCGGATGCATCTCCCTACATGTAGAGCAGATGATTGACAAGATTATTGGGTGATTAGGGAATGGCGTATTGCTGCGCCAGATAGAAATATGTTGAAGAGAGTTTTACAGATAGGAATGCCGCTGGTCTGCCTATTGCTTTCCATAAGTGGTGGCCAGCAGGCGCTCGCTGAGAGCGGTGCGCCCGAACCAAACGGCATTCATTCGGGTGGCTTTGTGGTTCATCCGGGTGCAACGCTGGATATCGCGGCAGATGTGAATGACAGCACGATATCCGATAAGAGCGATGGCCTGATAGATGCCGGTGCATACGTCAAGACGCATCTGGAAGATGAATCGGAGTACGTCTGGAATAATGAGGTGAAGTTTCAGTGGCGTCAGTTCTGGGGCATTGGCGACAGCAATCCCGACGGCGGCGCAAACGTTCACGTCATCAGTGCAGCAGATCTGTTCAAGACGCGTTTTTTCCGGGTCGCGCCGACGTTGTCGTATACATTTACCAACGAACCCGAAGACGAATATCTGCGCCAGGATTACGTCAATCACAGCATCAATGCCGGCGCAGCGTTCTATATCCAGCCCGGTGCAGGTGCCATTTTTTCCGAGCGCATCGCCTACAACTTTCACGCACACATCTATCAGGATCGCAGCGATATCACTTACTTCAAGCATCGTCTCGAATCCGTGACGCGCTGGAATTTCCTGCCCAATACGAGCATGTCGCTGAATATCGACTTTACGCCGGTCACCTATCTGGAAGATGAACGCAAGAACAGCGACAGGAATGATCCGACGACGTCCGAAAACAGCACATCCCTGCCATTCCGCATCAAATACAGCCTGCAGGGACTTTTAACGCCCAGACTGTCGTATCGTCTGGGAGCCGGCTATGCGTTCGCGTATTACACCAACGATAATTCCGAACACATGTTCGTGATGGACGCCAAACTCAAATACGAGTTCACCGATAAAATCAGCATTTCAGCCGAATACAAAAAGGATTTCGATAACGCCATCTATGGCGACTATCAAAAATATCACCGCGTGACAGCCAAGTTCTATGGGTTCTGGATCAATCATCTCGAAACCAAGCTGGAACTCGGTTATGGTCACTTCGATTACCACGCGCTCGCAGGCGAAGCCCGCGTCGATGATCATTTCACAGCGCAGGCCAATATCGCCTACTATTTCTTTCCCGGTCTGAGCCTGGGTGCGGAGTACCGTCTGCGCTACAACAACTCGGATGTCGATTTGGCAGGCTATACCCGCCATCTGGTCACGCTCAACCTGACGTACGAGTATTAAGATTATGGCGCGGGATATCTCAGACGGTCATCTGTTACGGCGTTTTGCACAGGCATTGTTATGGATGTCGCTGTGTTGCAGCGGTTGTGCGACCACGGTATCCAGCGACTGGCAGTCGCGCCTGAGCACCTGTCCGACGAGTGAGGAACTTGGTCAGTTCAGGCCGTGGGATCGCATCGAAATCCGCGTGTTCGGACAGCCCGATTTAAGCGGCGAATATGAAGTATCACCGCGAGGCACCATATCGTTCCCGATATTGGGAGAGCTGGAGGTCGAGGGCAAACGCTGCGATGATTTGGAAATCATCGTCCGCGAGGGGCTTCAGGAAGCTTACCTGCGCGACCCGTCGGTCGTCTGCATCAATAAGGAAGTGTCGAAAACCGCAGTCACCGTGGATGGCCAGGTGCAGAAACCCGGCATCGTCGAATTCCGTCCGGGTCTGATGCTGACCGACGTGATCGCGCAATCCGGCGGCCCAACGCAGCGCGCCGAAATCAATGGCGTCGTCATCGTCCGCAAGCACGATAACCAGTCCGAATCCGTCACAGTGCCCTATCAGGATATTCTGCTCGGCAAAGAAACCAATGTCTGCATGCATCCCGCCGATCTGGTCTACGTTCCGCAATCCATGTTTTGATTTCACTATTTGATGAATTGTTATGGCTAATGCACCCTCAAGTCATGAAGCAGCCGAGTCTTCCACATCCATTTTTCCGATGCGCGAATACCTCGATATCATTCTGCACCGTCGGTGGGGGTTTGTATTTGCCTTTGTCATCGTAGGCTGTCTGGGCGCATTGTACACCCTGCACCAGCCAAAGATTTACGAAGCCGTCACCGCAGTCATCATCAATCCCGAGCCCCCGACGATCAATGCGCTCGATTCGGGAAACGGTGCGGAACAGTGGTATTTCCGCGACACCTATTACGACACGCAGCTCAAGGTGATGCAGTCGCGCAACGTCGCCCAGCGCGTCATTGACGACCTCGGGCTGGCCACCGACATCGACTTTCTGGGACTCACGGAAATCAAGGATCCCAATATCCTGGCCAAAAAGATGGCCTCGGTTGACGCAGTTTCCGCGCTGCTTGGCATGCTTCGCGTCGAAGCCCTGAACGGCACGCGGCTCGTCAATATCCGCATCCGTCACAAGAATCCGCAGATGGCCGCAACCCTGGCCAACGCCATCGCCAAGGCCTATTCCGAACAGAATGCCGAGCAACGCCTCACATCGCTGAACAACACATTCGAGTTCATCGACAAACAGTACAAAGACAACGAAGAAAAACTCACGCGCGCCCGCGAGGATATCAATGCGTTCAAGGAGAATCACAAGATTCTGTACTCCAATCCCCTGGAACAGCAGAAGATTACCAATCAGCGCCTGGACTACCTGAACAACAAACGCGTCGAAATCGAAACAGAGCGCCAGAATGCCGGCTATCTTCTGTCGGAGCTCAAGGCGATTCCGGTCTCGACCGATAATGTCCGCGCCTACGATATCCTGATCGGTTCATCCTCATTCGAAAGCGCGATGAACGAATGCAAAACGCTGCAGCGCGAGGAACACAAGCTCCTGGTGACCTATCTTGAGAAATCGCCGCAGGTGACGTCGATCCGCGACCAGATCACGACCTGCCGCAACGGCGTGCTGGCGAGCATGAAGAATGCAGTCACGGGGTTAAACTCGAAACATCAGGCGCTGATCAAGCTCAACCAGGAAATCGTGTCCGAAATACAGACGCTTCAGAAGGAAGCCCTTGAACTGGACCAGCTTCGGCTCTTGTACGAACAGGTCGAATCCCAGAAACAGGAGCAGGAACGCCTGTTTGAGCAGTCGCAGAAGAAGCTGAACGAGGTGAGCCTGAACCGGCTGCTCGAGGTCAACAACATCCGGATTCTGGACATGGCAATTGCGCCGCAAAAACCTGTGAGCCCGAATCTGATTCTGAACGGCGCGATCACGCTTTTTGCCGCGCTGATAGCCGGAGTGCTGATTGTCCTGTTGCTCGAGCTGTTGGATATATCCGTGCGCACTCAGAGCGATATCGAGGAGCGAGCCCGTCTGCCGTTTTTGGGCGCGGTGCCCCAAATTCCCCGGAGCCGCAATTATTCAGGCCGCGGCGCCCACCGGTTTGTGCTTGAGAATCCCCGTTCGCCTGTCGTCGAGAGCATCCGGACGCTGCGCACAACGCTCGCTTTCCAGCTCAAATCGGGCACTTCACACGTCCTGCTCATCACCTCTGCCCAGCCTCTCGAAGGCAAAACCATGACCTCGATCAACCTCGCCGTGGCGACCGCCATGGGCGGCCAGCGCGTCGTCCTCATCGAGGCGGATATGCGCAGACCCAGGATTTATGAGGCATTGAACCTGAAATCCGAAAAAGGTCTGAGCTCAGTGATAGCCAACCAGATGCCGGTATCGGAGGCGCTGATGGATACCGAAATCGAACAGCTCAAGCTGCTGCCGTGCGGATCGATTCCGTCCAATCCAGCCGAACTCTTCGAAACCAAACGTTTCGAGGAAATGTTGAACGAGCTGCGGTCGATGTTCGACGTCGTCATCATCGATTCACCGCCGGTGACCGTGGTGACCGACGCACTCATTATTTCGCGCCACGTCCACGGCGTGATTCTGGTTGCCCGAGCCGACAAAACGCCGCTGCCCATGCTGGTCCGCGCCCGCGAACTGCTCGAAGGCGTCAGCGCGCCGATTATGGGATGCGTGCTCAATGGCGTGACGTCCCGGTCCGGCGGATATTACGGCGGTTACTACTACTACAAAAAATCCTACAGCGACGATTAGCGCAGTCACAGTATTTGGTGCATCCATCGTTTGTTTTGCTTTTTGTGGCCGCGCTATTGCGGAGCAATACGCGCGTCAGCGCGCCGCTATTGCATACGCGGCGCGTATTGACCGCAGGGAAATAGCGCCGCGCCGGCGCGTATGCAGAGCATAGCGCCGGAACAAAATATTACATGCGTTGCCAATTTGCAGAAAGCATGGTATCATTTATGGGCTTTGGCGTATCTATACGAATCCATGGCCGCCGTTTTTGCGGTGCATGCATTATCAATACTGGAGAGACAGGGAATGAACAAAGGATTTTTCCGCTTGGTGATCGGCTCGATGATTGCGGCATTTGCAGTGTCGTCAAGTGTTGCAGTCGCACAGAATGTCGAATTCGAACAAAAACAGCAGGCCCAGTTGAAGGGTGCGAAAGAGCCCAAAAAGACTGAACGAAAGACGATCGAACAGGAAGAAGGCGCAGGTCCGAAGGTGTCGTTCGAAACGGACGAAATGGCAGCCGCAGCCGCTGCCGCCGAAAAGATTGAACTGCAGCAGCAGGCCATCAAGAAACTGCAGATGCGTATCAAACAGACGGATGATGACGATCCTGCCAAGCCGGAACTGATGGAACGTATGGGCGACATGCTCTGGCAGAAAGCCCGTTTCTATGAGCTGCGCAGCTACGAATACCTTGCCCAGGCCAACGAAGCCAACGATGCCGGCAATTCGGCCAAGGCAACAGACCTGATGAACAAGAAAGCAGCCGATGAGAAAACCGCCCGCGAATCGCGTGACGAAATGCTCAAGCTGTATCGCGAAATCATCAAGTATCATCAGGATTATCCGCAGCTCGACAAGATCCGCTACTACATGGCGTTCAATCTGGCCGAGATGGGCTATGCCGGCGAGGCTTATGAACAGTACAGCGGCATCGTACGCGAACACTCCAACTCCAAATACCTGCCCGAAGCCTTCCTCGGCATGGCCGAGTATACGTTTGCCATCGAAGAAGACATGCCCAATGCGCTGCAGCAATATCAGAAAGTCGTGAGCATCGATCCGTCCAGCTCGGCGGCATCGTACGCCATGTATAAAATGGGATGGTGCTACTTCAATCTCGGTCAGCCCAAGAAAGCTCTGGCACAGTTCGAGAGCGTTATCCGCGAAGCCGACAAGAGCAATTCCGCACGCAAGTCAAATATGCGCAAAGAGGCCGTCAAGGATCTCGTCAAGGCATACAGCATGTGGGATGACGCCAAACCAGCCAATGCACGCAAATACTTCAAGGGCTTTGCCAAGGACGATGAAGAAGTCAATACGATGATGGAACGACTCGCGCGTTTCTATCAGGAAAATGGCCGTATTGACGATTCCAATTACGTCTACAACCAGTTGATCGCCGCCAATCCCAAAAAGTTCAAGATCGTCTCGTATCAGCACGAAATCATGCTCAATGTCGAGACGCTGAGCGATCCGACGCGTCTGGCCGAAGAAATCGACCGTACCGTCAAATTGTTCGTTCTGGCCCGCGACAGCAAATATGAAGGCGCGACCCCCGAAGCTGTAAAGAAAGAGAACGACAGCCTCGAAACCTACGTCTCGGATACCGCAAAATGGTATCACATGACGTATCAGAATACCAAGAATCCTCTTTACTATTCTCTGGCATTCGAAATCTACAAGACATATCTTGAGAACTTCCCCAATGCCGACGACAATTTCGAAGTCATGTACTACTATGCAGATATGGCGTATTTCCGTCAGAATTATGCCGAAGCTGCCAAGGGGTATGAACGCGTTCTCGATTTGAACGATAAGGGCAAAGTTCCCAAGACCGAAGACAACGACAAGATCCTCAAGGATGCTGCGCACGGTGCAGTGCTCGCCTACGATCAGCTGATGGGCGAAAGCAATACCAATAAGGAAGCCTGCCCCGATATTCCGAAGACCCCCGAAGCCAAAGACGGCGAGGTTCAGGAATATCCGGAGTATCCGATTGCGGAATGCCGCCTGAAGTTCATCGAAGCGAGCAAGCGCTATGCAAAGGTCGATACTTCAGCAGAATTCGCAGTGAACTCGAAGTACAAAGCAGCTTTGATTTACTACGATTACAACCACTTTGATGATGCCGTGCCTTTGTTCCGCGAAGTCGTCCGCGATGCCCCGGGCACCGATGCAGCAGTTTATTCCGCCAACTATATCCTCGAGATCTACAAGCTGAGACAGCAGTTCAGCGATATGGCCGTTGCGATTAATGAATTCAAGGGCAACGGCGCATTTATGGCGAACAATACCGAACACGCAGGCGAATTGCGCGAAGTGATGTCGGTATATGAAGAAGCCCTCGACTATAAGTTCTGCGAAGAAAAAGAAGCCAAGAAAGACTGGGAAGAAGCCGCGCGCTGCTTTGAGAATTATGCAGAGACCCACAAGGGCAGCGAAGATGCCGCAAAAGCCCGATGGAATGCATCGGTTGACTGGGAACGCGGCACCAATATTGCGCGCGCCATCGAAGCACGCGTTGCCTTGCTGCGCAATGGTGAGAATGATCCGCATACGGCAGCCCTTGCTCCTCGCGCCCTTTATGCCATCGGCCTGAATTACCACAGCCTCGCCGTGTATTCCGAAGCCGCCCGATTCTATGAAATGTTCGTCAAGCAGTATCCATCCGATAAAGAAGCCTGCCTGCCTGTCGGCGTCACACCGGCCAAAAACGCCGATCCATGCGCCAAAACAGCACTTCAGAATGCCGCTGCATTCCGCGCCGGTCTGGGTGAATATGAAAAAGCTGTCGAGAACTACGATCTCTATGCCAAGATGTTCCCGAAAGACAAAGCCGAGATGTCGGCCCTCAAGTTCGCAACCGGACGTATCTATTACGACCAGAAGACCTACGACAAGGCGATGGACCGCTTTAACGACTTTTTGAAGAATTATGCGAAATTCGGTACAGCCGATCGCCAGATTGCTGCCTATACCTATATCGGCAAGATCTATACGCAGCGCAGAAATACCAAAGAAGCGCTCAAGAACTTCGAAAAGGCCGAAGCCATTTTCAATGACAAGGGCACGCAGAAATGGCTCGCCGGAGCAGATGCTGCATCCTCAGCACTGGCCCGCGATTCCGCAGCTGAAGCACGATTCATGCGAGGTGAGGTACTCTTTAGAGAAGCACTCGACATCAAGCTTTCGGATCCGAATGTGAAAGCCAGCCAGATCAACAAATTCCTGCAAACACAGCTGGTTAAAAAGAGCGAAAAGATGCAGGAAGCTGCGCCAATCTACAACGATGTCATCACGAAATACAATTCGCCCAAGTGGGGTCTTGCGGCCATGACACGTCTGGGCATGATGTACAACGACGTTGGACAGCAGATTACAAATGCTCCTGCACCTCCCGGACTCCCCGAAGAAGTCTTGATCGAATACGAACTCCAGTTGGTCGATTTCGCCAATCAGTTCGAAGATCAGGCTGTGAATTATTATGCAGTCGCCGTCAAGAGAGCAGCGGAAACCGGTTTCTTCAGCCAGTATACAACCGAAGCACAGAAACGTCTGTTCGACCTCAGACCTGATCAGTACCGTTCAGCCGCCGAAATCAAAGCAACCCCCAACCAGATGGTTTCGACCTATCAGAGCGGCGCGCTGTTTACCGATCTCGATATGCTCCGCGGCAAGACCGTTAAGGAACACCGCACGCACGTCGATGAAGGTGCAGTGAGTGAAGAAGACGCGGCAAAAGCCGCCGGAGAAAAGGCAGAGTAAATGCAGTCCGGCTCTGCCGGATTGCGCCTCAGGTTTCCAACGATAAATTACGAAGAACGATATATACGAGGATACTATGAAAATAAACAGACGCTCTACGCTACGTTTCGCCGGTTTGACGATTGCTGCTCTGGCTTTGTCGACGATGGTCGGCTGCGGCGGCAGTTCCACTTCCGGCAGCAATTCCCCAAAATCAGCTACAGGCACGATAACTGCGGATGGAACCCGCGCCGTCGTTAAAGAAAGTGCCGTAGCAACCTTCGAACAGGGCATCAAACAGTCCAAAAACGATCCCAACGGTGCAATTGCAACATTTAAGAAAGCTGCCGGTGAACAGGACAATTTCGCCGAAGCCTATTATAACATCGGTCTGCTTCAGCAGCGACAGGGCAATTACGCCGACGCCCGCAGCGCTTACGAAAAAGCCTCGCAGATGCGCCCGGATATGGCCGAACCCTATGTCAATATCTCCAAAATGCTGCTCGATGAAGGCAAAGATGAAGAAGCAGAAAAAATTCTGCTCAAGGTCATCGACGACAAAACCGGCATCGATCCTTACAATTCCGAAGCCAACCTCAATATGGGGATGATTTATCGCCACCGCGGTGAAGCCATTCTCGAAAAGGAACGCGGCGGTTCCGAGCCCAAATTCAATATGGAAGGCTCCGAAAACAAAGGCGAGATCAAGAACAAAGAAGCCTATGAAATGTTCGCAAAGGCCGTTTTCCACGTTCGTCGCGCACTCGCCAGTGACTCCAACAACATCTATTGTTACGAGAATCTCAGCGCTGTTTACTACCTGATGAACAGCCTTGAGGTCGCCCGACTCGTCTGCGAACAGGCGATGATTAAATACAACGAATACAACGAAGAACTGCAAAAACAGCTCGACGCCGGTCGTATCACGCCCGATGAATTCGAACGCAAAGCCTATACACCAAAGGATTTGTCCGCAATCTACAACACTTCCGGCCTCATCTATCTGGCCGAAGGTGAGGTTTCAATGGGCAACTCCGAATTCAAAAAAGCCGTCGAAGCCGATCCCAATAACATCTCGGCTATGCTCAACGTCGCCGGAATCGCCGTCAACGTTCAGGATTATCCGCTCGCATACGAACTCTATAACAAGGTGCTCGCACTTCAGCCCGATAACATCTCGGTGTATCTCTCCAAAGCCGTCGCCGCCCGTGGTCTCGACAAACTCGATGAAGCCGAAAAAATCTATAAGGATATCATGAACAAACATCCTGAGTATCCTCAGGCATGGTTCAATTATATCATTCTGGTTCAGGAATATTACAACAAGATCGACGAAGCACGTCAGATGTGGACCGAATTCATTGCCGCTAAAGAACCAAACGAGAAAATCCCAGGTCGAGTTGAAGAAGCCAAAGAACGTATCAAGCAAATCGACGAATACAAGGAAGCTCAGCGCAAAGCCGAACAGGAGCAAGCCGAAATGCAGCGTAAAATGGAGGAAATGGAAAGACTCCAGAAACAGCTCGAAGAACAGAATCAGTAATGGTTGGGGCCGTGAGAAATCACGGCCTTTTTTTGTGCACCAAACCGAGGGGGTCGTCCGCGTATTTGGCGGCACAGCCGCCAAATAGCGGCGCAGGGGGACACTTCCCCCTCACAAATACTTTAAATCCCTTGCACATCTGCAAGCAATTTCGTAGATTCGCGCCACTCCCATCGGTTGGGACGTTGGATTCTTTTACAAAGGAGCTCGCATGACAGATAGAATCAACAATCTCGTTCAGGATAAACACGCTAATTTGATCGTTAATGAACAGGACGAACGCACTGGAATGAGTGACGAAGAACTCGTCACTGCGGTTGTCGATCATCTGAGATATTCGTTCGCAAAGAACCAAAAAAACGCATCGTTTGACGATTTATATCTGGCCATGTCGCTCGCCATTCGCGACCGCCTGATCCATCGCTGGATGAAAACGATGAAGCGGTATTACGAGAAAGACGCAAAGCGCGTCTACTACCTGTCGGCCGAATACCTGCTCGGACGTTCGATGGGCAATAACCTGATGAACATGGGATTGTATGATACCGCAAAGCGCCTGCTTGCCGATTTCAATCTCGACATCGATGTCATCGAAGCGCGCGAGCCGGATCCCGGTCTGGGCAACGGCGGTCTGGGCCGTTTGGCAGCTTGTTTCCTCGATTCACTCGCAACCCTGGGATACCCCGCAATGGGCTATGGCATCCGCTATGAGTTCGGCATTTTCCGTCAGTCCTTCAAAGACGGCTATCAGGTGGAGACCCGCGATCCATGGCTCGAACGCCTCAATCCATGGGAAATTGCGCGACCGGATCACGCGACTACCGTTCAGTTTGGTGGGCACGTCGAACGCCGGCTCGACGAAAACGGCAATCTGCAATGCGACTGGATCGACACCGTCAAAGTCCGCGGCGTGCCTTACGATATGCCAATCGCAGGCTATGGCACCGAAACCGTAAACTCCCTGCGCCTCTGGTCCGCTCAGGCAACCAACGATTTCAACCTCGAAATCTTTAATGCCGGAGATTACCGCAAAGCCGTCGAAGACAAGGTCATTTCCGAGACGATTTCAAAAGTGCTCTATCCGGCCGACAATAACCCCGAAGGCCGCGAGCTGCGCCTCAAACAGCAGTATTTCTTCGTCTGCTGCTCTATCCACGACATCATCCGACGCTACAAAAAAGGCCACAAATCGTTCGATGAATTCGCCGATAAAGTCGCGATTCAGCTCAACGATACGCATCCCGCCATCGCCGTCGCCGAACTCATGCGCGTGCTCGTCGATATCGAAAAACTCAAGTGGGAACAAGCCTGGGACATTACCGAAAGCGTCTTCGGTTACACCAACCATACGCTTCTTCCCGAAGCCCTCGAACGTTGGCCGCTCCCGCTCTTCCAGCGCCTCCTCCCGCGTCATCTCGAAATCATCTACGAGATCAATCGCCGCTTCCTGCTGCGCGTACACATTGCTTTCCCCGGCGATTACGAAATGCAGCGCCGCGTCTCCATTATCGATGAAACCGGCGAAAAATTCGTCCGTATGGCAAACCTCGCAGTCATCGGCTCTCACTCCGTCAATGGCGTGGCAAAAATCCACTCTGACCTCGTCAAAACCGACCTCTTCCCCGATTTCGTCAAGCTCTTCCCCGAGAAATTCAACAACAAGACAAACGGCGTCACACCGCGTCGCTGGATGCTCTCTTCCAACCCGGAGCTCTCTAAACTCATCACCGAAAAAATCGGCCCCGATTGGGTCACACACAGCGAAAAACTCAAGGAATTCGAAAAATTCGCCGACGATCCCGAGGTCCAGGACCGTATCAACCAGATTAAACGCGACAATAAAAAGCACTTCATCAAGCTGTACATGCCGTTCAAAGTCTCGGAAGATATGATGTTCGACGTCCAGGTCAAGCGTATCCACGAGTACAAACGTCAGCTCCTCAACGTCCTGCACGTCATTCACCTCTATCGCGAGCTCAAATCCAATCCCAAAGCCGATCGCGTGCCGCGTCTCGTGCTGTTCGGCGGAAAAGCCGCGCCCGGCTATGCCGCAGCCAAACTGCACATCAAATTCATCAACGATGTCGCGCGCATCATCAACGACGATCCCACCATCGCCAACAAACTCCGCGTCTATATGTGCCCCAACTACTGCGTCTCCCTCGCCGAAGTCATCATCCCGGCCGCCGATTTGTCCGAACAAATCTCGACCGCCGGTAAAGAAGCTTCCGGCACAAGCAACATGAAATTCTCCCTCAACGGCGCACTCACCATGGGCACGCTCGATGGCGCAAATATCGAAATCCGCGAAAACGTCGGCGCCGACAACTTCTTCCTCTTCGGACTCACCGAATCCGAAGTCAAAACACTCAAATCCGAAGGCTACGACCCACAAACCTACATCGATGAAAGCGAAAATCTCAAAGCCGTCATCGATATGATCGACACCGGTTTCTTCAGCCCCGACGACCGCAACCGCTACAAAGGCATCGTCAACTGGCTGCGAAACGACGATCCCTATATGCTGTGCGCCGATTTCGACAGCTATATCGCCCGCCAGAAAGAAGCCGAAACCGTCTATCGCGACAAACACCTGTGGGCCAAAAAAGCCATCATCAACATCGCCAACATGGGCTTCTTCTCGTCCGATCGCACCATCCGTCAATACGCCGACGAAATCTGGAACGTTCAGTCCATCAAGGTTTAATCTCTGTATGGGGAGACGTTCCGGGGAACGTCTCTGCTCGCTATTGGCCGCTTAACGGCCAATACGCTCGCTGCCGCGGCTATCCCGTTGGGATACGCCGCGGCTTTTTTTATGCTATGTTTAGCCAGTGTGGATAGAACTTTCGCACCCGATGTCTGGAAGTTCAGGCTTATAGCTTGTAGTTGGCTAAAGAGCACTATAAGTGCCATAAGCTATAAGCTAAAAGCAGTGAATCAGACGACTTTGCATTTTCATATTCACGATCATTAAACAGAGCCTTTTTTATTCTGTTGAATACTATTGTATCCCGCCAAATACAAAATGTACGCTTTCCACGGCTTTCCGAATCGCTTCTTCAGACACATCCGAATCCGATTGAAGCTCCGCATTGTTCTTCTTATGGCTGACACGGATGACCTTGATTCCCGGAACGGCCTCAAGTGCCTTTTTCACCGTCGCTTCACAATGTTCACAATGCATGCCGTCGATTTTTACAATGATAGAATTTGTATGGTTTTGAATAGTATCCTGACTGCTGTCCTTGTCTGCTTTATAGATATCAAACAGATTCAGCCGCAGCGCATTTGCAACGACAAAAAAGCTGGAAAGTCCCATGGCTGCTGCACCAAAAACCGGACGAAGCGCCCAGCCGGTAACTGGAATAAACACGCCCGCAGCCAGCGGAATACAAAGTATATTATAGAAAAAGGCCCAGAACAGATTCTGATGAATATTGCGAAGTGTGGCGCGACTCAGTCTTATCGCAGCCGCCACATCACATAAGCTGTTTTTGGTAATCACGATATCCGCAGCATCCATGGCGACATCTGTCCCGGAGGAAATCGCAATGCCAACAGTTGCCGTCGTCAGCGCAGGCGCATCATTGATACCATCACCAACCATCGCAGTCGCGCCATTTTTGCCCATTTCCTCAATGGCGTGTGCTTTTTCCTCCGGCATCATCCCGGCGATCACGCGATCAATTCCGGCTTGTTTGGCAATGCTGTTTGCGGTCTTTGCATTGTCACCGGTGATCATCACCACATCATGTCCCATCGCACGAAGCGCATCGATGGCTTTGGGGCTGTCACTGCGCAGCGTGTCAGCAACTGCAATCATTCCGATAAAATCATCGCCTCTGGCAAACAGTAACGGCGTTTTACCGGATTTCGACAAATCATCCGCCTGTTCCAGGTAATTCTTGGATATCTCCAGCTGCTCCCCAATAAAAGCGGCATTGCCACCATATAATGCTTTGTCGTCAGCTTTGGCTGTCACGCCTTTTCCCGGCAACGCGCTGAACCCCGTGACCTCAAATGCGGAAACGCCTTGTTCTGCAGCCTTTTGAACAATAGCCCGCGCAAGAGGATGCTCGCTCCCCGATTCGATCGACGCAGCCAATGCAACAAGTTCAGACTCGGAATACCCTTCGGATGGCAGGATATCGGTTACTTTGGGTTCCCCCGAAGTGATCGTGCCGGTTTTGTCGAGCGCTATTGTTTTGAGTTTTCCCGCGGCTTCGAGCGCACTTGCCGTTTTGAACAAAATACCATTGCGCGCACCAAGACCGCTGCCAACCACAATGGCTACAGGTGTCGCCAGTCCAAGTGCACACGGGCAGCTAATCACCAAAACCGATATTGCACGGGCCAGCGAAAAACTCAGTGTTTGACCAACAATCATCCATATAACAAAAGTCACCATTGCGATGACAATGACCGCAGGAACAAAGACCCCGGCCACTTTATCGGCGATTTTGGCCACCGGCGCCTTTGTCGCTGCCGCATCTCGCACCAGCCTTATAATCTGCCCCAGCGTCGTATCTTCTCCAACCCTGGTCACTTCGATATGCAGCAATCCCGTTTGATTGATCGTCGCAGCCGCAACGAGACTGCCGGGTGCTTTGTCGACCGGAATGCTTTCTCCGGTGATCGCAGATTCGTTCACCGCACTTTCACCGCTCCGCACCCGGCCATCCACCGGAATCGCCTCTCCGGGACGCACAACCACGATATCGCCGATTTGAACTTCTGCAATTTCAACCTGCTTTTCATTGTTGCCGGCCAAAATGGTGGCCGTATTGGGGCGCAATTTCATCAGGCTTTTCAAGGCATCTGTCGTTTTGCCTTTTGCATGGGATTCAAGCAGTTTGCCAACGGTGATGAGCGTCACAATCATCGCAGCCGACTCGAAATAGTAATCAGGTGCCGTTCCCGGCAAAGCTCCGGATCCTCCGATTGCAGCAATAAGCACCCAGATACTGTAAATATAGGCAGCTCCTGCGCCAAGCGACACCAGCGTATCCATATTCGGCGCAAGATGAATCAATCCTTTGATGCCATTCGTAAAGAATTTGCGGTTGATAATCAGGATGATAGTCGCTAGCAGACACTGGGTGAGCCCCATATACACATCATCACTGAGAAACCCGGGCAGCGGCCAGTTGCCAACTGGCATCCATCCCATCTGTGCCGCCATCGTTCCCATGGTGATATACAACAGGAAGCATAAGAAAATGACGGATAGAATCAGACGTTTTCGGAGTTTCGGGGTTTCGCGATCCCGGAGTTCATCTGCGTCCGCAGCGTCACCGGATTTGTCTGCAGATACTGGCGCTGCGCCGTATCCTGCATCCGTGACAGCCCTGATGATATCCGTATCCGTTGCAGTACCTTCGATACCCATCGAGTGCGTCAGCAGGTTGACCGCACAAGATGTAACCCCAGGAACGCTTTGAACCGCTTTTTCAATCCTCGCGCTGCATGCAGCGCAGCTCATACCTGTGATGTTGTATTGTCTCATTTTTACAAAAATAAATTCCTGAAAAACTCGGGTCTGTGAAAATCGGGGGCAGGGGTGTCAACGCGAAATGCGCATAAATACGAAGGAATCTGTGCAGCCGATCCACATTTATACAAATTACCGACAACGGGTTCGATTGGCGACAGGTGCAGTTTCTCAAGTGAAACGCGGATTTGAACGGCCCATTGCATCATCCCGTCGGGACGCTGAGACACCGGCATCAGTATGTTGCGATGCAGCGAATGGTATTCTGCTGGCTGGAACTGAACGCGATTGTGTCGGCCAGTTCCGAATTCTGCCAGCGTTTTTCCGGCAGCATTCGTCTCGAAATTGAAATAGCCTCCGAGAGATGGCGAATGGATAAAAACCTCAACACATGAATCCTGCCAGCATGGATCCCCGTCATTCCGGCACGCCAGTCTGAAGCATTCCTCAGGCTCAGCCACCATAAAAACAAACTCGAGATCGTCGAAATTCTTGGTACAGGTCACTGTGACTTCGGGCTGTTTGATGTCCGGATGCCAGAGCGGATTCGTATTCAGGCGGTATTTTCTGGTGATCAGTGACATGGTTTCTCCTGAAAATCCTCATTCCCCCGCGTCCTTAAAATTCAATCATCGCTCAATGTCAATATATATATTGAAAATGCGATGATTGCGGTGGTATGGATCGCACTGGAGATTTGGCTGTTTTACAGGCCATGAGAGGAGAGAACGATATGATTATCGCAGTGGATGGCCCCAGTGGGGCCGGAAAAAGTACAGTTTGCCGCGAATCGGCGAAACGCCTGAACTGGAGCCTGTTGGATACAGGTGCCATCTATCGTTGTGTCGCGCTTATCGCGATGGAAAAGGGCGTCGCCGACAACCCCGTTGAATGTGGAAAAATCGCACAGAATCTGGATATCCGCTTTGTCGCTTCAAAATCCGGCCAAAAAGTCTTCATTGGTGATCGCGATGTTTCGACAGAAATCCGCACATTCGAAACGACCCAGTGCGTGAACCGTATTGCGCCAATGGCCGAGGTTCGCCGTGAGCTGCTCGGCATTCAGCGCCGTCTGGGCCATGCGGCCAACGTCATCGTCGAAGGACGCGATATCGGTTCTGTCGTCTTTCCCGACGCCGATCTCAAGGTCTATTACACAGCAACAGCCGAGGCCCGCGCAATGCGCCGCATGAAGGAATTCGAAGCCAAAGGCGAAAAATTCAATTTCGATGAGGTCGTCCGACAGATCAAAGAACGCGATGAAACCGAATTCACGCGCAAAGAATCCCCGCTCATCCAGTGCGAAGATGCGATCGTGCTCGACACATCAAACCTCGATTTCGAACAATCCTGTCAGGCGCTTATCGACCTGATTCAGAAAAAAGTCCTGGAGTCCAGCCATGCCTAAATCCGGCGACCAGTCTTTTAGTGCACTGTTTCACATCGCGGATGCGCAGTCGCGTGCCATCCAGCCAAAAAAAGAAATGGAAGCGCTGCTCGATGCCAAAGATACTTCTGCTGCAGTTCAGGCGCTCTCCCCAATGGCTTTCTACGATCTCTATCACGCCGTTGGACCAGGTGATGCCGGTGTGCTCATGGCCTATGCTTCGTCCGAACAGGTTCAAAACTGTCTGGATCTCGACATCTGGCGCGGCGACCAGATGCAGGATGACCAGATCGCCCCATGGGTCGAACAAATGCTCGCCCTGCCCGACGAAAAATTTGCCGAATTCTGGCGCGAACTCGATCCCGAAATTATGGCGCTGTATCTGCACCGCAATGTGCAGCTCTATGTCTCGGAAAACAAGGATGATGAAGTCGATATCCCCGAAGATGCCGGCCAGAATGTCGCCCAGACCCCCGATTTCAGCTACTGGGTTGCCTATCCCGAAGATCCCGACAAGGCCGAGTTGCTGAGACAGCTCATCGACCGGCTTTATGCGGTGCTCGGCGTCGAACAAGCCTGGTCTACCCTTGAAAGCATGCACTGGGAAATGGAAAGCGATCTCGAAGAAAATGCCTATCGATTCCGCACCGAACGCATCCGTGAATACGGCTATATGCCCCGCGATGAAGCGGCCGCCATCTTTGCCAAAGTCTCGGTTTCCCGCGAAGTCGATGAAATCCGTCATTTCACCGACGCAGATCTCTACGTCAAACCCTACCCTTCCAGCGCCCATCTCGATACCGCAATAGCACGTCTCGACGAATCCAAAACCGCTGGATGCTACTTCGAATCTATGCTGCAACACGTCGCAAATCTCGACCAGATCCGCGTGCAGCTCTATGCCGTCGCACAGCAAATCGCCACATTCGACGGTTTCCAGCCCCACGAGACCGAAGGATTCGACGACAGCATGATCCTCGCCGTGGCCAACATTAACCTCGGTCTTGAGTATGCCTCCGGACGCGATGACGCTTTGGCCATTCAAATTCTCCATCATGTGCCGCTTCATCGCCTTTGCACGCTCGGTTACAACGTCACGCTTGAATTGCAGCATAAAGCGAAGTTGCTCGTTTCCCGCGGTCATCTGTCGATTATCGAAGACTCCCAGACCAGCCTGCTCACCAATGCGCAGCGCGACGCCATCGCCGGTATGCTGCAGGAACGGCCAAGACCCGCCGAATCCACGCTCACGCCATTCATCTCCGCCGACGATATCCGCGAAGGTGCTGCAGTCATTGCCGATGTCGCCACCCGCGAACTCTTCTATGGCGAGGGATTGCATAAAACAAAAGACGACATCTCACTGCTGGCTTATACACACGATGTCATTCAGGGCGTCGAAAATATCAACTTCGATAATGTCGCTGTAACCTTTTTAACACGTAAATATCTCAAAGCCGACGACGCCTGGAATGTATTTACAACCAAATCGCTTCCGCATCGTGCAGATGTATTAAAAGCCATACAATTCAGCGAAATCCGGCCATTGTTCAAATCGAACATTCCCGAATCAAGCGAAATTGCACTCAGACGCTTCGCATCACAGCTGCAGGCGCTTGTCAACGAAAACTGGCCGGAAACCGAGGATTTGCCCGATCCACAGCTCGTGAATTGTATCGTCATTGCAGAAGACGATTAGTTGCGGTTTTTGTGTGTTCGCAGGCTAACAAAGAAGCGGGACGTGCATCGCACGCCCCGCTTCTTTGTTACGCCTGCGCTTCGGCCTATTGCCTGCGGCAATACGGCCTGCGAACGCTTATATTATGATTCAGAAAACCAAAAGATACTATCCGCAATAGGGATCATCCGCATCACATGCATGCACTCCAAAAAGATACTCGCCTTTTTGTGCCGTCCCGCCATCTACAAAAGTATCGATGACAAAATAGTAGGTGCCGGCATCCAGCGTCTTTTCAAACCAGATATCATCGCGATCCAGACAGTTGCTGTCCGACGCCGATGTTTTGATATGAATATCGAGATCTGCTCCGGTATCACTCACGACAAATGCACGAATCTTGGTTGGTGCCGTCAAAACCATTTTGTAATAATATTCAGGACCGCCTTCGTTTGCATTGCCACAACTATAGTTCGACAGAATACTGTGCGGACTGTTCTTTGTATTTGCCGAATGTGTAAACGGCAAGCTCGTGATTTCCCAGGGATCTGTCGGACTGCCGCTGCCCTTGAATGTTTCGGACGACGCATCGGGAACAGGGCCGCCATTATACAATGCACCCCATGCACGGTTGAGCATTTCCATAGAATACAGATTTCGGTTGTTCATGCCATACTGGCTGAGCGCCGATGAAGTAAATGTACATGCCGAACCGCCGCCGCTCGATGTATGAATGCCGTCTCCGGCCAAACCATAGCCATGTGCACTGCCAATCGCCAAAAGCACTTTCTGAAGATTCATGTATGGGAACTGATAGGCTTCGGCAACACCGCGCTGAATCGCATTAAATGTGGTGACGTAATAACCAGGCTTCCCGTCGGGCGAATTCACCGAAGGCGAATCGGTGCGCACACCCACACCAATAAACAATGGAATAATGCCATTGTTCATCAGGTCTCGCGCATTCTTGAGCACATTGCGGTAATAGAGCTGCATCGAGGCACTATAACCCGCATTGTTGCCGCTTTTCTTTTTGTTATATCCATAAAACCCCATATCATTGGTGCCGTAACCAAAAAAGGCAAACCGCGGATTGGTATCGGATATCTCGGATTTCAGACGCGTGCTGCCATTATACGATTCATACGGATAGCTGGCGTTCGCACCAATCTTGGTGGTTGCAGAATTACGGCCGTAACAGTCAAATCCGTTCTTGAAGCTGCTGACTGCCGCCGAAATATCGGTGTGACTATCGAGATTGACCGTTGAATCGGTCGAAAAACACTTCACAAATGCCGACTCAAACGCCATGTGTGAATCTCCGATTTTCATAAACCGGTTGCTGACACGACCTGTATTTTTCGCACTGATTTCCTGCATTTTCGATACGACATAGGGCGTGATCGGCGAATGAATGCGATCAGCAAGATAACGCACCGGCGCATTCACCGCGATGTTTTCGCATGAACCACTCTTGCATTCTTTGCCTGTTCCGCAAGCCGTCACCTCCGACCAGTCATAGCATCCATCGCTTTTCAGTTCGCAGATCTGATACCCTGCAGTTCCGGAACACTGCTTGTCTCCGGTATTGCATTTATTGGTGCAGATCGGACCGGTCGATTCACAATGCCCGCCGTTACAGGTTTCATTCGGTTGGCATGGAACCGTCTCAGACCACTCAAGACACGAATCGTCGTCGGTATTGCCGCACGACTGATAACCGTTGTCCGAACAGCGCAAAGCGCCTTGTTCGCTGCATTCATCGGTGCATGTCGCTGGCTGCGAACTGGATTCACAAACCCCGGCTTTGCATACGGTATCCTGCGGACAATCCACGGGGTCTGCCCAGTTCAGACAGCCATCGCCATCGCTGTCTTTGCAAATCACGGATTTGCCGTTCTCGCATTTCTTGTCCCCCTGAACGCAACTGTTTGTGCACGGCGTCACCGTCTGCGTCTTGCATTCACCGGCTTCACATACCCCCGAATCACATTCACTGCCCTCTGAACAATCCATGCAGCGAGCCGCACCATTCACAAACCGGCAGTGTTTGCATGCGGTTTTTATCAATGTGTTGTCTGAACACAGGTTCACAGATTCCTGAGAACATCTCGATTGCGGCGATATCGTCCATTGTTCCGAAACGCATTTGACCAGAATATCACCGTCGCAGGCGATTCCATCACCATCGCATTTTTCCGAAATCACTGCAGGTGCGGGAATTTTCTCGGTTTTGTTGTCCTCGTTGTTTCCCGTCGATGGCTTATGAATCAGTTCAAGTGTGCTGGATTCATCACATCCAGCAAGCAATCCCGCCAAAATCAAGAGTAATCCAATTCGCTTCATTGCAAACCTCCAGGTTACAAACCAACGGACTGCATTTTTCCATTTTTTTGGTGCATAGTCAAAGCGAACTGCGGAAATCTTTTGGCGAGCCGTATGCGCGCAGCCCGTGATGCGTCGCGTGAAACGCGGCACATCGCGGGCGAGCACATAGGCGAGCCGGGAAGGCGTATGGGCGGGCGCAGCCAGCCCATAGCCGACCCTGCACAAAATCCACCACAAACGGTTTCCTCACACATCGCAGATGATTCAGCATCAATGATGCCGACGCATCAAAAACTTAATGACAGTGGGGGATATGTAGGTGTAAAATGTTGCAAGCTGCCAAGTGTTGGCAGAACATTCCGTGCAAGTGGAAAAAATATGTTAAAAATTCGAAATTTCAAAGAAATACCCTACGAAGAGCTTGAAGCGCTCAATCTTGAGGCCAAGGAAGATGTGCAGAATCACGTATCGGATGATACGCTTAGGGAGAAATATCTGCGCTATCTGCATGACGAAAAGCAACTCAAGGCAGTGACCGTGTGTTTTTCAGACCTTGAGGGGCGCTTCCACATGCTCGACTACGACAAGAAATACCTTGAGCAGTCCTATGATGCGCTCACTTTTGACGGATCATCGATTCACGGTTTTTCGGGTCAGCGCGAATCGGATTTGTGCCTGGAAATTGACTGGGGTTCGTTCCGGTGGCTGCCCAGCGACATTTTCGGACCAGGCAAAGTGATGGTTTTCGGGCTGATTCGCGATGTGAACAATCAGCCGTATTCCGGTGATATCCGTGGTCTGCTCAAACGATACAATACCGAGCTTTTCAAGAGCGGTTATGAGTCGAAGATTGCGTTTGAGGTCGAGGGATTTTTGTTCAAAGGCATCGATGCCGAGCAGAATTTCCAGGCCGATCATGGGTTTGATTACGTTTCGGATGGCGGGTATTTTCATACGCTTCCCAATACACCGCTGAAACTCTTCATCGACCATTTTGCCGAGGCCCAGCGAGCATTGGGTTTCGAGAATGAAAAAGACCATCCAGAGGTCGCGCCGTCGCAGTTCGAGCTGAATTTCCGCTGTGCAGAAGCGCTCACCGCCTGTGATGAGGTTCAGATCTACAAGCTGCTCGCCCGCCAGATTGCCAGCATCAACGGCATGACAGCGTCGTTTTTGCCCAAACCCATGATGAAGGTCAACGGCTCGGGCATGCATGCAAACATGTCGATTTCACACAACGGGCGCAACCTGATGTTCAATTCAAGCGGCGCAGGTCATCTGTCGGAATTTGGCTGGAAATGCGTCGATAAGATTCTGTATCACGCGCGTGATTTCTGTCTGGTTGCCAACAGTTCGGTCAATGCTTATCGCCGCCTCGATCCCAATTTCGAAGCGCCCAATACCATTCGGGTATCCACCAACGACCGCACAGCGATTATCCGCCTGCCCAAAGGCAACGAAAAGACATCGCGCTTCGAGCTGCGCAGCGTTGGGCCCGACGCCAATCCCTATCTGCTCACCTATACCCTGCTGCATCTGGCTCTCGACGACTATCCCGCCATTCGCCCCGACGAACGCAACCGCGAAGACCACAAACTGCCGAGCAACATCTATGATGCCATCGCCGATTTCGAACAATCCGATGTCATGAAAACCATCCTCGGTCCGGAAAATCATGCCAAATTTGCGATGCTCAAAAAGATGGTGGCCAATCGTTCACCCAAAGACCTTGGCACCCGCATCAAACGCGGCGAAATCGTATTCCACCACGAAGTGACCAATCAGTCGCTGTGGACCGATTTTTAAAAATCGCGAATTAACGCATGATGATTGGTTAAAACGAGATTAAGGATGCAAGCGTTGTAAAGCTCAGCCAAAAGCCGCCCCGAACTGAGGGCGGCCAATCATCATACCAGACATCAATAATGATTGACAGCCATCACAAAGCGAGTGATTGTGGGCATGAAAGGGGGATAAATGGGATCCCTGCCACACGAATCAACAGGTTAGTAATTATTGAACGTCAGCTCTGCTCATAGCGAAATCAGCGCACTTGCCGGGAAACTGCTTCGGCACATCCGAAACCGGCTGTTCCTGCAATACCGCTATCTCGAACCCGCCATCTATCGCCTCGTTCCAAATGAATGCGACGAGATTCCCGGGGTTTTCGGCACGGATGGATGCAGCCTGTATTACGATCCAAAAGACTGGCTCCGGCGGTTCCATAACGATTCGACGCTTGAAATACGCCGATACCTGCATTCACTGTTTCACTGCATCTATCTGCATCCGTTTGTTCCACAAACGGCCGAACCCAAACTCGCTGAACTGGCTTGCGATATCACCATCGAAGCGGCGATCTCCGCACAATTCGGCGATTTTGCGACACCATTGGATAATGAACGGATTCTGTTTGTAAAGAAAATACAACAATCCGTTGATTTGCTCACGCTGCCTGAAGTCCTCAAGTACCTCAGAATTCATGCGGCAGATACCGATATCGATCAGCTGCACAATCTGTTTAAATTCGACGATCATCTTTGGATAGCAATGCCGGATACATCATCCAATCATCACGGGAACAACGAAGACGACAACGAAAACGACTCAGAATGCAGTGAAGAAACCGAACAACAGGCTGATGATCATTTGTACGGAAGTGCTTCAAATCTCAGCGCCCCAAAGGAAACTGGCAGCGATCATTCATCCGAATCATCTGAATCAGAGGATGAAAAAGATCATAGCGAGCAGAATCCGCAACGCGCATCCGATTCGGAAAACAATGATCTGATGGGAAACGGCACATCCGGGCAATCCACGATACATCGATTGCCCCATATGAGCCTGAACACCCCAAAAGCAGAAGAATGGAAAGATGCCGCCCGCAGAATTATGGTCGATATGGAATCCTTTTCATGTCAAGGCAGCGAACGCGGACTGCTCGAAAAAAATATCGCGTGGCTCACCCGCGATGATATGGACTATTCAGACTTTCTGCGGCAGTTTGCCGTCATGGAAGAAAGAATGATGATCGATCCGGACGAATTCGACGTCATCTATTATACGTATGGCCTCGGTTTGCCGGGACGCAGGAAATTGCTCATCGAACCGCTCGAATACCGTGAAGTCATGCAAATACGTGAGTTTGTGATTGCCATTGATACTTCCGGATCGACCAGCGGCGAGCTCGTGCAGAAATTTCTTAACAAGACCTATAGTATTCTCAAATCGACCGAAATGTTTACATCTGCGGTCAATATACACATCATCCAGTGTGATGCTGCGATACAGGAAGATATTGCCATCCGTACACTCCAGGACATCGAAGCATATGCAAAGGATTTCAAAGTGAAAGGTCAGGGCGGCACAGATTTTCGCCCTGTTTTCCGATATGTCGACAAACTCAGAACCGAAGGCGCTTTTTCGAATCTCTGCGGTCTGATTTACTTCACAGACGGCTGGGGAACTTATCCGAATCATCCAACAGACTACAAAACCGCATTTGTATTTCTCGACAAATACGAAGAATGTCGTGTTCCTGCATGGGCTCTCAAAGCCTACTGGAGAGAAGAATAAACCATGAACATCAGAGAAGCCAAAACTGAAATCAAGCATACGATCGAGCTGTATCTCGAAAAGGACAAATCCGGCGAATACATCATTCCGATTGTACGCCAGCGCCCCATTTTCCTGATCGGCGCCCCCGGTATCGGCAAAACCGCCATCATGGAACAAATCGCCGCCGAAATGGATATCGCGCTCGTGAGCTATTCCATGACACACCACACTCGCCAAAGTGCCATCGGACTCCCCTATCTGACCGAAAAGGAATATGCCGGTCGAAAATGTACTGTCTCTGAATATACCATGAGTGAAATCATTGCATCGATATATGAAGTGATGGAAAAATCTGGAAGATCCGAGGGCATTCTGTTTCTCGACGAAATCAACTGTGTATCTGAAACACTCGCGCCTTCGATGCTCCTGTTCCTGCAATACAAAAGATTTGGAAATGAACAGGTGCCGCAGGGCTGGGTCATCGTCACCGCCGGCAATCCACCGCAATACAATAAATCTGTTAAGGAATTTGATGTGGTGACGCTCGATCGACTCAAGTATATGACTGTTGAAGAGAATTATCATGTCTGGAAACAATATGCATCTTCCGCCTCCCTGCACCCTGCTATCCTTGCATTTCTCGATCTCAATGAAACCTGCTTCTACCAGATTTCAACAACGATAGAAGGAAAACAATATATCACCGCGCGAGGTTGGGAAGACCTGTCTGCAGCTTTGCGAGGATATGAGAATCATAACTTTGAAGTCACCTCTGCACTCATCATGCAATACATCACTGTCCCTGATGTCGCACGACGCTTTGCCGCTTTCTATTCTCTTTTCCAGAAATACCGCAACAACTACGCCATTGAGGATATCCTTGCCGGTAAACCACAGGCAGATGCCGTTCAAAAGGCAAAAGATGCATCCTTTGATGAACGGATTTCGGTGATTTCCCTGTTCCGGGATTTGTTATGCGAGCGATTTCGGGATTGTATTCTCGACGAAGAAATCCTCCAGAAAACAGTAAAGATCCTGCGCAAAATCAAAAAAAATGCAAGCGACGATACACTGCTTTCGATGATCTCCGGTAATATCGAGGAAATATCCTGTGCCATTCATCAGCGCGAAGAAGCCGGCAATCTGGACCGCGAACAAAAAAGCATTGACACAGGGTGTATTCTGTTGCTGTCCGAATACACCGAATCCATCAGTAAGATTAACAAAAACAAGTTCAAATCCATTCAGACCGATTTTGCAAAACGCACCAAAGCTCACGAATCACAAATCGATGCAGCTGCATCCTGTCTGGCCAATACATTCAGGTTCATCCGGGAATGCTGGAACAATGGACAGGAAATGGTACTCTTCGTCACAGAACTCACCATGAATCTCTATGCAACAGGATTCATCTCCCGCTGGGGTTCCGACGATTACTACCAGTACAATAAGGAATTGCTCGTCTACGATCAGGAGCATAGTCTCAAACAGGAAATCGAGGCACTCATCAATGGCTGATATTTTATACGAATACAAGGGATCCATCTTTTGTATCAATGAATGGGGATGGAATAGGAATCATACCACCTATACGATCACTGGTTTTCGCTCGGTTGCTGACGATCTGTGGATTCCGCCGGATTATGCCGGTTCTCTGATAACACCAGAGGTAAAGCTGGTTCCGGAAAACTTCTACAACAACCCGAATAAATTCCATTATAACGTGAAACGTTTGCATATTCCTGCCTTTGTTCAAAGAATTCAGACAAACAACTGCGTTTTTCCAAACCTCAGCGAAATTCTGGTAGATCCCCAAAATAAATATTATCAGGCAATGGGTTCGATGCTGATTCGAAAAGGCACACTTGAATATGTTTTTAATGCAGGCATGATGCGATCGTGCACCATTCCAAAAGAAATTCAAAAGATCGGTGACTATGCATTCCAAAATTCCCTCTGCCTCGAAATCATATTCGAAAACCCGGATGTAACCTTAGAAAAGTATGCGTTTCAGGACTCTATGTGGATGAATCAGAAAGTGCCGCTTCTGCTGGCTGGCAACACACTGTATCGAAGCTATACCCCCGAGCCCTCTCTCACTATTCCTGATAATGTCAAAGCATTCGATAGCAGCGCTTTTTCCATGACAAGCCTGAATCTCAGAGAAATCATTACACCGCGTCCTCTCCCGCTGTCCTGCATCAGTTCACTCAGCAAACAACTGCACAGATACATCCTTCTAAAAACCCCGAACAAGATCAACCTCACCACGATTCGATCCTGCGAAGCACTCGAATATTTTGAACTGCGTTCTTCAAGCAACAAATACTGCACAGTCAATGGCGTCCTGTTTTCGGCCGATATGAAAAAGCTCCTGTTCTACCCTGCCGGAAAACCAGACAAATTCTATCACATCCCGGATGGCGTCGAATCCATACATACCTCGGCATTCCAAAACTGTACGTGCCTCGAAGAAATCATCATGCCTGATTCTGTACGAAAACTCGGACAGGCATCATTCTATAATTGCAAAAAGCTCAAAACTATCCGCTTTTCCAATAACATCACCGATATTCCAGGCACCTCGGATTTCGTTAAAGAAGGCGTCTTCGAAAATTGCAAAGCACTTGGCAATAACATTCAGTTTCCGCCCAAACTGCGGCATATCGGCAGCTACGCTTTCTTTGGATGCGATCTCTCAGAAATCAACATTCCGGATTTCGTCGAATATATCGGTGAATATGCATTCGCCAGCTATACCATGGATTTGAACTACGGTTTGAATTCCATGCTGAAACACTGCACACTTCCCCCATCTGTTATACAGATCGGACGCGGAGCCATCGCTGGTACAAAACATGTGACCGCCACCGAAGGGACTGCCCGCGGATTGATATGCGCCATCGAAGCCATTCCTCCCAGCAATAAAATGAACACAATATACAACAATATGCTCTGGCTCGGTTCCGATATCACCATGAACAGAATCAACGGAAGTATTGAATATATCGATATTCCGCAAAACTTGAACACCGAGTCACGAATGCATATCGATATGGCCTGGAATCAGCCGGAATTCGATTTCGACGAATATGAGGAATGCTTCGAAGGCATCACGAATACCGAAGAAAAGCAGCTCTTTGCATTGGACCTCTATCATCGCCAGGGGGATAAATGTTTCTGCGCGGATTACCTCAGACGCGTCGCTGCAAAACTGGCAGAAACACTCATTCAAAATCGCGCAGAAACCAGACTCATCGAGCTGCTTAAATATCGGTTCCTGACCGACAATGCACTAAGAAAACTCCTCAAACTCACAAACGAAGCCGAAATGGCCACGGCATCCGCTTACATCATGCAGGCATTGTCCAACAATAAGAAATCAAGCTCGCTAAAACTCTGAGTTCTCCTGCATCTGGGGCAGCTTTACACTCAAATCACAAAGCGATGTTTAATCTGTATAGACATGGCTTTCATACCAAATACATATACAAAACAGGCCAAGAGCGTTGAACACCGGGCATCGGGTTGGGGCAATGCGCACTCGCGGATCGTCGCTCGCTGCCCTCGGCCATAAAGCAAGCGACTGTGCCTTTTCCTATCCACGTTCGTTAAACAGAGCCAATAACAAAGCATCACTTTTTACGCTATTCCTTTGACGCCTTGAACGCATCGCGCTAAAAGGATGTTGCAGATGTATCATATTTTTCATCGATACATCGAATTTCGAGCGACATAAAGGCGACATAATGGCAGAACAAACCGCCTATGGGGCTAAGCCCCGGCAAACTGTATCTCAGCACATCGTTGAATTTGTTTCGGATGCCGGCGAAGGCGCTCAAACCGCAGGACAATGCCTGGGGACAGTAAGCGCCAAGATGGGCAACGGCATCTGGACCGTCGAAATCATTCCGGCCGAAGTCGAACCGCCGCGCCGTTCACGAGCCGGCGCCTCGGGAAACCGCGTGCGCATCGGCAGCGGCAACGTCACCAATGCCGGTGATCAGGCAGATCTCGTCGTCGCATTTAACGAACAGGTGCTCTATTCGCGGTTCGATGTCGGAGCCATGCGCAATGGCACCGTCATTTTGCTCGACAACAAATGGGAAACCGTCGACGACCCCGCCATTCGCAAGGACTTTGCCGATGCTGTCGCAGATTTCCGCAATCGCGGTGCCGATATCCGCTTTGTCCCCATCGAAGCCGAAACAAAAAAAATTGTTGCAGATCCACGGCATGGCAAGAACATCTGGTCGCTCGGCATGGTCTGTGCCATCTACGATCGCGATCTCAAACTCGCTGAATTCGAAATCACCCGAAAATTCGCCAAAAAATCACAGGCATTGGTCGACAGCAATCTCAGACTCTTGCATGCCGGATACGACTGGGCCGCACAAAATCTGGATTTGCGCTACTCAATACCGGCGCATCGCGCACCCGAACCTCAAATCGTCGTCAACGGAAACATCGCCATTGCGCTGGGCATTATGGCTGCCGGTATCGAAGTCTGTTCGATGTATCCCATCACGCCTGCGACCTCGATTTCGCATTATCTGGCCGATGCATTCCCGCGAATGGGCTGCGTCGTACACCAGGCCGAAGACGAAATATCGGCCATTGGATTTGCGATTGGAGCCAGTTTCGCGGGCAAAACGCCGGTTACAATCACATCCGGACCAGGATTTGCGCTCAAAAACGAATTCATGGCGCTTGCTGTGATGGCCGAATTGCCGCTGGTCGTCGTCGTCGTGCAACGCGGCGGTCCGTCTACCGGTCTCCCAACCCGCGTGGAACAAGGCGATTTGCTGTCGGCGCTGTATGCACAACCCGGCGATGCCCCAAAAATCGTGATGGCACCTTCGACACACGAAGAATGCTTCCACTACATCATCACAGCGCGAAAACTGGCCGAAACCTTTAGAACGCCAGTCATTGTGCTATCGGACGCGAATCTTGCAACTGGCCAGCAGCCCATTCCACGCCCAAAGCCCAACCCAGCCTGGTTCGCGCCCCCCATCGATTTGTCCGACTGGGACGAAAATGTGCCCCCATTCGACTGGGACGAAACCACTGGACTCTCACAGCGTCCCGTCCCCGGCCAGAAAAACGGCAATTACATCGTCACCGGACTCGCACACGACAAATTCGGCCATGTGGCTTACGAATCGCGCATCAACGAAATGGCTCTGGCCGCCCGCAGCAAGAAAATCGCCACTCTCCAGCATGCGCTCAAACCACCGGTGATTCACGGCGATCCCAATGGCGGTGAACTGCTCGTCGTCGGCTGGGGATCCCCTCGCGGCGCAATCGAAGAAGCCGTCGATACCCTGCGCGCCACAGGTCTCAATGTCTCCAGCATCACGCTCAAATTCCTGTCGCCACTCGAACCCGGGCTCAAGGAAATCTTCAGCAAATTCAAGCACATCCTCTGTATCGAAATGAACTATTCCGATCCCGCTTCTTTCGGCGACGCGCGCAGATACTCACAGCTCTGCACCATCCTTCGCGCACATACCCTCTGCGATATCGACTGCTGGTCACACGTACCCGGCATCCCGCTCACGCCAAAAGATATCGAAAAAGCCATTCTCGATCATGTCGATAAAACAAGGCTTTGAACACCTAAATAACAATAATCTATATATTTGCTCGATCTGAAGCCTGAAAGGGAGAGTGTACAGCCCGGGGTTAAGCGATAGCGTAATCCCGGGGGATCAGAAATAACCTCAGATTACCACATTGATACTTGGATTAAATATTGCCTTTCCTATGCAAACCCGTCCAAACAGTAAAGTTCAGGAGAAATGGGGATGGGGCCCCATTTCAGCCAATGCAGGCCATGGCAGAATTTATGACTATGGCAGAATATAAACAATATTGCGGATTCCAAAGGGCTTAGCCCTTTGGCGGGGTCTGGGGCAGAGCCCCAGAGATAAAGGAAAATAAAATGAATATGACAGACTGGACGCTTGAGCCGCACATGCGGGAATTCGAGCTGGACGATTACCTTGGCGCAGCCGCCCGCTGGTGCCCGTCGTGCGGCAACCACACGGTGCTCAAATGCTTACAAAAACTGTGTAAAGAGCTGAATCTGCCGCCCGAGAAAACAGTCGTCGTCAGCGGCATCGGCTGTTCCTCGCGGCTGCCGCACCACATGGGCACCTACGGATTCCACAGTCTGCACGGCCGCGCGCTTCCAGTCGCCAGCGGCATTCGCGCTCGCCGTCCCGATTTGAGCATCTTCGTCGTCACCGGTGACGGCGACTGCTGCGCCATCGGCGCCGGACACTGGCTCCACGCCCTGCGCTACAACATGAAAATGACCGTCCTCCTCATGGACAACAACATCTACGGTCTCACCAAAAAGCAAACCTCCCCCACGACCCCCGCGCACACTCGCACAAACACACATCCAAACGGCGCGCCGCTCGATCCGCTCAATCCGCTCGCCACCGCCATCTCGATGACAAACGCCTCATTCATCGCACAATGCGTCGACTGGCTCCCAGAACACCTCTATCACACGCTGCTGCGCGCACACGCACACCCCGGCCTCTCGTTCATCCGCATCCGCCAGCGCTGCCCACACTTCATGAAAGGTCATCTCGACGACTTCATGAACGACCCGCAAAAACTCCGCCTCCTCACCGACGCTCGCGGCGTCGATCCTGGTTCCCTCACCGACACATACCCAGCGCTCGCCCACGATCCCACACAATTCGAGCAAGCCATGCGAATCGCCCGCGAAAATTCCCCAATTTCACTCGGCCTCATCTATCTCAACGAAAGCGCCATCCGCTACGACGAATTCACACAACGCGGCCTGATTACATCCGAAGAAGAAAAAATCGCCGCAATCGAAGCCGAACTCGATAAATTCGCGATCGTATAAATCATCATAGTTTCGATAATATTTTGGCTATGTTTAACCAGTGTGGATATAGCGTTACCCCGATACGTGTGAGATA